>NZ_JARXOW010000001.1:300827-601654 GCF_030182585.1 Pedobacter faecalis
GATTATCACTATACTGCACCGAAGCATCCGGCATGAACTGGGTATAGTTGCGTTTAATGTTCTGGAAGGAGCGGACCGATTTAAACTGCTGACTGATCATTCGCTGCTTAGGTGAGAAAGATAAAGTCAGGTTTTCATAATATCTGTTTGAGAGATTTTTTGAGAACGTCTTTGATATCCGGATTCCGGGCGCCTGGTCGAACACATCCATTTGCACGTTATTACTCAGATAAGCGTTTTGCCGGTATGCATTGCTGATCGTGTCCATGTCGTCAACCCGGTCGTTGTCTGTGTTATGCTTCAGCTCTATATTGTTATAAGCGTTAAAATCAATCCCTGCCAATTGCGCCTTTCCAAAGATAAGCGACCGCAGACTGTTCAGCGTAAGCTGCATCCTGTGCGTAGTTTCGTTGAATTTACTGTCATATCTGCGGTTAAACTTCCTGTTGGCAGCCGGATCGGTCATCGACCGGAACTCCGTAAAATTCGTCCTGTCATCCTGATTGTCGATCACGTTTAAGCTATATCTGACATCAAAACCTTTAAACCGCTGGTCCCATTTATTATAGTTTTGCCCCAGCCGGAAATCTGCGGTCAGGTTAAAATCCATATTGTTAAAATTACTCAGGTTGCTGCTGTTGTTGGTACTCGTCATTACATCGTCGGCATTAAGCGCCGTGCGAAAAGTCTGATTGTTATTCTCCCCCTGGTTCCTGTTCAGGTTCTGGGAAACTTTAAAGCTCTTCGACTTTTTTACCCACTCGAATTCCGAATCGAACCGCTGACGCGTATTATCGCCTAAATTCGTGCCGATGCTTTCCTCCTTGATCCTGTCGGCATTAGGTAGCGTTGTCGTGGTGACTTGGTCTGAGTTATTGTCCCGTTCATTGTCGGTAAGAAAATAATTCGCTTTCAGGGTTTTCTTATTTTCCCAGGTGGGTTTTTCAATTAAATTATAGGTAAAGGCCATCCCACCGGATTTGCCGCGGTTAATGCCTGTTGCCCGGAAGTCGGGCTGATATTCCACATTGGTGCCCGTACCCTTAAATGTGCTGCTTTCCATAAGCGTATTTATGCTGTTCGCCTGCTTATTGATGTTGTTGCTTGTACCGATAATCGCCAGCTGCATTTTAGGCGTAAATATGTTAAAACTTGCATCACTTTCAAACCTGCGGTCTGTGCCGTAACCGCCCCCAAGCTTACCAAAATAGCCGATTTCTTTACCTTTCTTAAGTTTCAGGTTCATTTCCAGCGTCGAATCGAGCAGGTTTTTTTCATCTTTAAGCGTACTGTATACCTGTATCTTCTCCAGCGCGTCCTTAGAAATATTTTGCGTAGCGATCTTCGTATTACCGCCAAAGAAAGGCTTGCCGTTTACCAGAATATTCTTTACTTCCCGACCATTCACGGTAACCTGTCCGTCGCCCCAAAGCACAATATTCGGAATCTTTCTGAGTAGGTCTTCCACCACGGCATTACTGTCGAGTTTAAACGCTGCAGCGTTAAACTCCAGGGTATCACCATTCATACTGATGGGAGGGACGGTAATGACAATATCTTTAAGCATAACGTCCCGCGACTGTACCACAAGCGTTTTCAGATCAATTTCCCCTTTGTCGGCCGGAATCACAAACGTCTTCCTAAAAGGATTATACCCCACGTAACTTACATCTAACCTAAGCTGGATGCCGACCGGAAGGGTCTTAAACACAAACTCCCCATAATTGTTGGTGATCTGGTAATTGAGTAGAGAGCTATCAGCCGCCCTATAGACCGATACGGTAGCGGAGCGGAGTACATAATTCTGTGTCGTATCTTTCACCAGACCCTTCGCTATGCCTTTATGGCCAGAAGTAGTTTGCTGTGCTTGACTGTGAAACGGTACAGACAGTACCAGCAACAGCATCGCCGCTGCAAGTTTAATGAGGTTTGTAGTCATCATGAGGCGTTAATTTTTCTTGGGTTTCAGGCGTATTAATACCGGATTGCTTTTCTTGTTTTCTGATTTAAAATAGCTAACCAGTTTAGGCGGATAGGTGGCATTTTTGCCTGCACTTTGCTCTTTGAAACTAAACATCGCGAGCGAGGAATAACTGGTATACAAATACGTCCCGTCGTATTTATGAAATCCCCGGTTAGAGAAATCCCAGCCGCTTCCTGCATCATTAACGGGAAGGAAATGCGACAGAGAATCCGGTTCCAGATTGCCAAGAGAGATCAGGTCAGCGTTATCAAGGTTATATACAAAGGCAAATTTCTTTTCCCTCGAGCCTCCCCAGCTGTGTGTCTTAAAATAAAGGTTATTTCCAAATTTATAGGTTCCGCTCAAAGCGTAGATCGCATCACGGTTGGCATCGAAATACTCCTGTCTTTTCCCCTTGTACACGGGGTTCGACAGGAAGTCTGCCGGCAACGTGTTTGCCGCCGGAAAAATAATGCGGTAGGCAAGAGAAAGTTTCTTAGGAGTCAGCTTGTAAATATTAGTTTTATAATACGTCAGAAAAAACAACTCATCCTGAACGCGATAGTCATAAACACCACCGTGGCCAAAGAACTGATCATTCTCATAGCGTTTTACGTCGAAAGGGAGATAAGTTGCTACCGGGACCGTATCTCTGAGTACGGCCAGCTCATAGTAGGTGCTGTCTTTGGTCTTGTTATCCCGAAAACCCTGCTGAACCTGATCTCCATTGGAGAAAGTATATTCGCCCCGGTATTTGTTATCCTTGTGGAGTACCTTTTTAACAAGCTTTCCTTTAGTATCAAAAAAGATAGCGTACTTTCTGGATTGAATCTGAATGAGTGATCTGTCGCCCTCTTTCCTAAGCTGGAAACCCCAAAAGTTCTGAGGTTCCTTTTCATTTTCTTCTTTAGGCAAACTGCTTGCGTTAATCCTGCCCTGGAACTTGCCGTCTCTGTTAAATATAAAGACACCTCTGGTATCGTAATCGAAGATCACATAGCAACTGTCTGTCAGATCAAATTCTGCGATTGATCCAAAAAGACTCTCTTTAGTTGTCTCCAGCGGTATAAACTCTACTTCGTCGAATATTTGCGATACGGCTGCTCCGCGGGCACTTTGCGGATCAATACGTAGCGTTTTCATTTCTGAGCTGTCTATTTTGCTTTCCTGCGCATGGCCCGAATGGCAAAACAATACAAAGACAAGCATACCGAGCAGGGGGTAGATGAGCGTTGTTTTAAACATACTGATGGTTATATTGGTCCCCTAAAGATAAATCAAAAAGCCTTAAACAAAAGAGGTTTAACAAAAAATAACGTTTAGTTTCTGAAGTTTTGGGTGATCATCAGACCGTATATCCCGCCCTGCAGCACCCCAATGCCCACCCGACCGAATGCCGGCCTGAGAATATTAGCACGATGACCGGGCGATTTCATCAGGCCTTCATGGGCAATCTTCAGCGTAGGTGCTAAAGCCAGGTTTTCACCGGCGGTGAGGTAAAGAATCCCCTCACGGTCGATACGCTGAAAAGGCGTAGTGCCCTCGGGTGCGATATGCGAGAAGTATCCGCGGGCAAACATATCCGCAGAATGCTTACGCGCTACAACGCGCAAGGCGGTATCGGCCTTGAATGGCTTTAAGCCCTCTTTTGCACGTTCCTGGTTGACCAGCTCCAGCATTTCAGCCTCCAGATCCGGCCGGGTAGAAGGCTTGTTCACTTTAAACGGAAGGTCAATACTTTCCTCCTTATTCACCGCGGCGTTATTGGCCGGAACGATCTTCTGAAAGAAATCGGTGAACACAGGCGCCAGTTTGTCTTTAGCCCAACTGGCGCGGTCGAGCACCCAATCGTTTAACTTGCTCTCGTTGCTTTGGCCCGACAGCCGGCTGGTCAGCGGCATCAGCATAAACAAAGCCGACAAGAAAAGCATCCACAAAAAGCCGTTGATCACGCCCGGAACCACGCCAAGAATCCTGTTCAGCAAGTGCCCATGCCAGTGCCGGTCGATGCCCGCAAGTACATATTCCACCGCGCGCTCCAGCAACAAGCGGGCTACAATAAGTGTCACGAGAAATGCCACAGGGGCAGCCCATACCCCGAGGGAGGGCACAACTGCATTGAGCAGGTTAAGCAACAGTCCGTAGCCAAACAATGCAAGCGCCAGACTACCCAGCCAGCACACCAGTTCGGCGGCCGACAATATAAAGCCTCGCTGCACGGCCGAAAGGATAGACAGCAGCAGAATAATGATCAGTATAAAGTCGAGCCAGTTCAATTACTTCCCCCTTTGAGATAAATCAATTTTGTTAATTTTGCTTCATAAATAACACCGCCCTGAGCGCATATGTTTAATGATTTGCGAAACGATCTGAGATTAAAAATGTTATCACTGAAATGGAAAGTGTAAAAATACAGGTTATTGGCTGCGGAGACGCTTTTGGCAGTGGAGGCAGGCTTAATACCTGCTTTTTCGTAGCCGCGCACAATACCAGATTTCTGGTCGACTGCGGCGCAAGCAGTCTGCCCGCCCTGAAACGTGCAGGCATAGCCATCGAAGAGATTGATACCATTGTAATCACTCATTTTCATGGCGATCATTATGGTGGTGTACCCTTCGTTATCCTCGATGCGGCTACCGCAAAGCGCAGTCGCCCCCTCAACATCATCACACCCCCCGGCGGCAGGGAGCGCATCAGCGCACTGACTGATCTGCTGTATCCTGGCAGCAAGCCCATTGAAAAAATAACGGTCAACTTTATTGAATACGAGCAGCATAAACCCCTGCTGGCGGCCAACCTATCTATCGTGGCTTTCCCGGTGATACATAGTGAGGAAGCTCTGCCGCATGGGCTGCGCATCAGAACGGGCAACCGCATTCTGAGCTTTTCGGGTGATACCTCCTGGACAGATGAACTGATTCCGCTTAGCGCCGATGCAGATCTGTTCATTTGCGAGTGCAACTTCTATCAAACCCAGGTAAAGGGTCACCTAAGCTATATTGAGCTTGAAAGCCGACTTAGTCAGCTGACCTGTAAAAGATTACTTCTCAATCACTTCGATCATGAAATGCTGTCCAACATGCAGTATGTAAAACCAGAATGCGCCACGGATGGTTTAGTAGTGCACATCTAAATTGCAGTAGCCTTGGGACATCGTTTGAAAAGTGCTGGAATTTTACTGTACAGAAAAGGTAGTGCGGGACCACAATTTCTGCTTGCACATCCGGGCGGGCCATTCTTTCGAAATAAGGACGCTGGGGTGTGGACCATCCCGAAGGGCGAACCCAGTGAAGGCGAGGGGCTGTTCGACGCAGCCGTAAGAGAATTTGAGGAGGAGACGGGGCACAAGCCTGCGGGCGACTTTATTGCCCTGCAGCCCATTGTGCAGAAAGCCGGCAAGGAAGTGCATGCCTGGGCAGTGGAGGGCGATTTTGATCCGGATCACCTGCGCTGCAATACATTTGAGATGGAGTGGCCACCCAGGTCGGGCAAGATGGAGGCCTTTGAGGAGGTCGACAAAGTGGCTTGGTTCGGCTATGCAGAGGCCTGTGAAAAGATCAACGAAAAGCAGCGGGGCTTGCTCACCGAACTTCTTGCCGTACTGCAAAACCAAGGCGCAAACAAAACTTAATGCCTGAAAGGGTTGTTTAGCTAGAAAACACAAGCTATGAACAACTTTTTCAGAGGTATTATTGCTGCCTGGGGCGCCAGGAAACTGGGCGGAGGCTGTCTATCTACCATCATCATATTTGCGCTCATCTGGACCCTGCTGGGCAAATGCAACCAGGGCGCCAAATCACAGAGTGCACCTTCGCCGAGACCACCGGTGGCCATGTGCCGATAATATTGATCCTTCTAAACTGCTGAAACCATGAGCGCGACCGATTATAGAAAGCTTCTGAAAGCTGCTCCTAAGACCAAGATCCCGATAGGTATAAAGCCCATGCTGGCTACGCTGGTAGATAAGCCTTTTGATGGCGACGACTGGGTGTACGAAGTGAAATGGGATGGCTATCGAGCACTGGGTTTCAGTCTGAAGAATGGCGATGTGCAATTGCTGTCTCGCAACAACAAGCAGTTTAACGAGAAATTTTACCCGATATATGACCTCATGGGCAAGTGGAAGCTTGATATTGTGGTCGACGGCGAGATTATGGTGCTGGGCGAGAATGGGGTCTCTAATTTCGGAAACCTGCAGAACTGGCGCAGCGAGGCCGATGGTGAATTGGTGTACTATGTGTTCGACCTCATCTGGTATGAGGGCAAAGACCTGACTGGTTTACCACTGAGCGAAAGACAGGCAATTCTGGCGGAGGTACTGCCGCAAGATGACGAGAGCATTCGCTTGAGCAAGGTGTTTAAGGCCAAGGGAACGGAGTTTTTCAATGCCGCACAGCGTATGGGGCTTGAAGGTATCATTGCCAAGAAGGCCGATAGTCTGTATAGTGTGAACAACCGCTCCAAGGAATGGCTCAAGATTAAAGTGCAGAAGCGGCAGGAAGTGGTTATTGCTGGTTACACGAAAAACGAGGATACGCCCAAGCTGTTCAGTTCGCTGCTCCTAGGGGTGTATGAGGATGGTGTTCTGCGCTATGCAGGAAAGGTGGGAACGGGCTTTAACGATAAAACGCAGAAGCAAATGATGGCCAGCTTTAAACCATTGATCACAGATAAGAGCCCATTCAATGAGATTCCTGATGTCAATAAGCCTTCCAGGTTTCGGCCTAATCCGCCGAAGGCAAAAGCCACATGGCTTAAACCAGAGCTAGTATGCGAAGTTGCTTTTACGGAGGTGACCAGCGATGGAGTATTCCGTCACCCTTCTTTTGAGGGTATGCGGATCGACAAGAAGGCGACTGACGTGGGACTGGAAGTGCCGGTGGGTACCGCAGATGCGCTGGAAAGCTTAGACGAACATGCAGAGGCGATCAAACCGCCCAAAGCAAAACAACGCAAAACGCTGCTCAATCCCAAGGAGCAATCGCAGGTGCGGAAGGTAAACGGGCACGACTTGAAGTTCACCAATTTGAGCAAGCTGTACTGGCCGGAAGACGGCGTGACGAAGCGCGATCTGTTTAATTATTACTACCAGGTGGCTGATTTTATCCTGCCTTATCTGAAGGACAGGCCGCTTTCCCTTAACCGCTTTCCTGGCGGCATACACGGCAAAAGTTTTTACCAGAAAGATGTGAAGGATAAGGCGCCGGAATGGGCTAAGACTTTTCCGTACACCACAAGCGATGGCGAGGACAAGGAATATCTTGTGGGATATGATGAAGCGACGTTGCTCTGGATGGCTTCGCTGGGTTGCATCGAAGTAAACCCATGGTTTTCAAGGATACAGCATCCGGATAATCCGGACTACTGTGTGATTGACCTCGATCCGGATCAGAACACTTTTGAGCAGGTTATTGAAGCAGCGCTTGCGGTAAAAGACATTCTGGATCAGCTCGCGGTGCGAAGCTATTGCAAGACTTCCGGCTCCACAGGCATACATATTTACATTCCGCTGGCCGCTAAATATTCGTACGACCAAAGCCAGATGTTTGCGCGCATACTCGTCAACCTCGTGCATAAACGGATACCGGAATTTACCAGTGTGGAGCGGATGATTTCGAACCGCAAAGGCAAGATGTATCTGGACTTCCTGCAAAACCGGCCGGGGGCTACCATTGCAGGCCCTTACTCTTTAAGGCCGAAGCCCGGAGCTACGGTGTCTATGCCGCTTGAATGGGAGGAAGTAAAACCGGGACTTAAAATGCGGGACTTTACGATATTTAACGCGGTGGACCGGCTAAAAGACAAGGGCGATCTGTTTAAGGGTGTATTAGGGCAAGGGATTGATTTGGAGAAGACGGTGAAAAAGGCCAAGGAACTTTTTGGATGATCATATGAAGGCAAGAGTTTTAACACATTATGCGGCATTTAGTCTGCTGAGTACTTTGGTTTACCAGTCGGCCAACGCTCAAACCACCGAAACGCGTTATTTTAAGGATGTTACGGCAACAGCCCTTCCAGCCGATCCGGAAGCACATATCCTGGATGTGGTTCTTGCTGATGTAAACGCAGACGGTCACCTTGATGCGGTATTAGCACTGGAGGGCCAGCCAAACCGACTGTATATCAATGACGGCAAGGGTGTTTTTAGCTGGAAGAAGGGGGTGTTTGCGGATAAGAACCACGACACAGAACATGTGAGGCTAGGCGATTTCAATGGCGACGGTCACCTGGACGGGATTTTTGTAGCGGAGGATGATCACAATCATGAATACTATTTGGGCAACAGTGATGGGACCTTTACCGATGTGAGCGACCGGCTTCCGGCACGCAGTGAGGGTAACGGTCTCGATATCGGCGACGTGAATGGCGACGGCCTCCCTGATATTGTGGTGGGCAATACAGGTGCGGATGCTAAAAACTTCTTATGGTTAAATGATCCCGCGCGTCCGGGATATTTTAAGGTGCATGCCGGAGGCGTTTTGTCTGAACTTCCGGCGCAGACGCAATCGGTTAAACTGGCCGATCTGGACGGCAACGGCGCCCTTGATGTCGTATTTGGAAATGAGGTTCCGCCTAACCGCCTGATGTTCAATAATGGAAAGGGCAACTTTTCAGAACGCGAGGGGGCATTAGATCTTCCGGTTCCGCTTCATACCCGTGAAGTGATCGTTTTTGATGCGAATGGAGACAAGCATCCCGACATCCTATTTGCTAATCTGACCAGCAACGCCGGTAAATATGAGAAAGATCCAAACGCTCGCCTGCTTATAAACGACGGCAAGGGGCGGTTTAAAGATGAGACTGCGTTGCGCTTGCCCAAACAGGAATACTCAACTTATGCCGGCGCGGTGGTCGACTTTAACCGCGACGGACATCCCGATATCATCTTCAGTGCCGTTAGGATTCCCTCATTTGCGCCTATGCAGGTCCAGGCCTTGCAAAACGATGGAAAAGGCAAGTTTAACCTGGCCACAGCCGAAGTTATCCCAGGTTCTACCATAGGCCGGAGCTGGGGCATTGCCGTCGGCGATGTAAACGGCGACGGCATAGCAGATTTGTTTATCGGTCAGTGGGGAACACAGGCCAGATTGCTCCTGGGTAAGCGGTAGCACCAAGAACTCCTGCAGCGAAACCTGGTGCAGGACTTACTGTTTAGAGAACACGAAACTATGCCCGTGCTGCTTCAGCAACATCTCTTTCTTTTGCGTATCAAACTCCAGAACTATCCCTGCACCATCAAACTTAAACCTGCTCTTGGTAACCGCTTCCATAGGCAATGCCGATTGTCCGGAAGCCTGTGCAATAATTGAATTGCCATTTCTGGTCACCGTTATCGTAAAGGGAAGTCCGGCAGAACCATAAGTCCCGGTAAGTGGATCAAGTTCAGCCGGAGTCAGGTCCAGCGACTTGAAGGAGGGGATTTGAAGCGGTTTGTTATAGGCTGCACTCAGCAGCGCAATGCTGATATCGTTTATCGGGTAATTGAGTCCATTAACGCAGAAAGCTATGGAGATGCCGCCCTCTTTGAAATGATATAGAATGCTGTGCGTGCCGTAAGTGTCGCCTCCATGGCCCAAACCCCAATATTCATAAAAAGGAACTTTCATTAACCCTCTGGCAAGTCGACTTTGGCCGGTGAATGTACGCATATCAGCATAACGTTCCGCAGATAAAAGTTTGCCGCTGGCCAGGGCATTCATAAACACAAGCAGATCGGAGGGGGTCGATAGTATGTCGCCCACGCCAATTACATTGGGAAAGTATATGTCCTTAATATCCGTCCATGAACTGATCCTCGCATACGGCATAGCCTCGTTTTTGCTATTGTTAGGAACACCCGCCACAGTGCTTTTAAGGCCCAGCTTTTTAACGATGCGGGTCTCCAACAATTTGTTAAATGACTTTCCCGTAATATCTTCAAGAATATAGCTCAAAAGCAGGTATCCCGAATTGGAGTATTGCTGCTTGCTGCCAGGCTCAAAATTCACTTTACGCTTCGCTATCGTATCCAGAAGTTCATTTTTAGGATGAGCTTGAGTGATCCAGGCCCTGTTGCTTACCTCGCTGACATAATCGATCAGCCCGCTGGTGTGCGACAGGAGGTGATCGATGGTGATTTTATCACTGTTTGGCAGGGCTGGATAGAACTTAGACAACTTGGTGTCGAGCGATAGTTTGCCCTCATCGATAAGCTGGAAGATCATCACCGCAGTAAAAACTTTAGTAATAGAACCGATCCGGTATTGGGTATTGGCACTGGCCAGCACACTGTCGGGACCCAGCGACTGGTAACCTACAGACCTTTGATAAACCACCTTGCCGTCTTTAGCCACAGCAAAACTGCCCATCGTTTTGTCGTTCGCAGCCAGTGCGTTAAAGAAACTATCAAGTTTGGCGGTGTTGACGGTCTGGGCATGAGATTGTGTGGCAAAGAGCACACCGAGAAGTAAGATTGCGATGATTTTTTTCATGTGTATACGTTAATCGGGCATTAAGGTATAAAGAAAGGCGCGAATATTTGCTATCTTTATGAAAAGCGTTTGAATATGATTTTACAATATCTGACACAGGAATTTGAACATGAGGTAAACAGTACACGAAAGTTGTTGCAGGCTGTTCCGGAAAAGGACCTTGGCTATAAGCCTTCTGAAACCTCATGGAATATGGGCGAACTTGCCCAGCACATTGCTACAATTTATTATTGGTATGTGGGTACGTTTACACAAGATGTGTACGACATCACGGCCGATCACCTTGAGCGTGGCAGTACAGACGATATTCAGGCAACGCTTGTGCTTTTCGAAAGCAATGTAGAGAAAGCCCGGGCAGCATTGCAGACACTAAAGGAAGAAGATCTGGCGGTGAACTGGACGATGAAAGCGGGGGATAAAGTACTTCTCGGCCCAATGCCGAGAGGCATCGTAGCCCGGGGATTTCTCTTCAATCACATCTATCACCACCGGGGTGAAATGATCGTTTACCTGCGTGCTACGGGTAACAAAGTGCCGGGTATGTACGGGCCAACGTACGAACAGAGTAATCCTGGAGCCTGACGATTGTCATCGCTTTAAGTGATGGCTGTCACGGTCTTACGGCTTACCAACCGCTACCTTTGATCAACAATCTAAGGAGCAATTATGAAAGCGTTGGTATACAGCAGCCGGAAAAATGAAAGAGAGATCCTTTCGAAGGCCAATGATGGTAAGCATGAACTTAGCTGGCAAACGGCCGCATTGAGCAAAGACACTGTTCAGCTTGCTGCCGGTCAGGATGCAGTAGTAGTCTTCACGAATGATGACGTATCCGCTTCGGTCATGAACCAGTTGGCCACACTTGGCGTAAAATATGTGATTACACGCTCGGCCGGAACCGACCATATCGACTTTGAGGCGGCAGCGAGAAACGGCATCCGGGTGTCTAATATTCCTGCGTACTCACCAAATGCCATAGCAGAACATGCCATTGCGCTTACGCTGGCGCTGAGCCGCCACCTCATCAGGGCCAATCGCAACTGTATGCAATACGATTTTAGTCTGGATCACCTTACGGGCTTCAACTTAAATGGAAAGCAGGTAGGTATTGTGGGCATGGGACATATCGGGCTTATTACAGCCCGGATCTTTCAGGGCTTTGGCTGCAATGTTTCTGGTTATGACGTGAATCCGGACGTAAGCGCTCCCGGTATTCCGCAGGTTCCATTGAACGACCTGCTGCAAAGTTGTGATATCATCTCCCTGCATGTGCCGCTAAACCGCCAAACCGAACATATGATCAACTCCGAAACGCTGAGCCTGATGAAGAAAGGAGCTATGCTGATCAACACCTCGAGAGGGGGACTAGTGAACACGATTGATGTGCTGCAGGCCCTTGATGCTGGCCGACTGGGCTATTATGGTACTGATGTATATGAGTTTGAACGAGGTATCTTTTTTGAAGACCGGGAGTCTGACACCGTGCGCGATGCGCTGCTCACCCGGCTCATTGCACATCCTAAAGTGCTGCTCACCCCACATCAGGCCTTCCTAACCGTCGAGGCCATCAGCGATATTACCACGCAGGTGATCAGGCTGCTGGATGATTACGCAGTCTCAGTTAGCTGATGTGGCGTGCCGACCTTTCGGTCGGCCGGCCGGAAATACCAGGAGACTATGGTCAGCACCAGCAACAAGGCAGGGCCGAAGTACTCTATGGCACCGTCGCCATGTGCCAGGTGACTAAATATGGCGCCTGTCATCAGAAAAAAGAATCCCGCATAGGTCCATTCTTTGAGCAGAGGTGTTTTAGGTAGAATAACCGCTATGGTGCCCAGTATCTTCCAGATGCCTATAATGGTTAAAAAATAAGCAGGGTAGCCAAGTGCACTCATCTTCTGTACTTCCTCGTCCATTTGGATAAGTTGCACAATGCCTGTTGATGCCATGCCCAGCCCGAGCCATAGTGTGGCTACCCAGTAGATGATCTTGTGTGTCTTTTTCATATTCTATTTTAAAGCGTTTAGGGTGTCTTGCAGTTTGTTGTGTGCCCAGTTGAGCCCCTGCGCGAAAGGCATTTGAAGCAGCTGGTTGCGTTGGGCGGTCGATTTGAATACAATTTGCATGGTCAGCTTGCTGGTTTGGGCAGTGGGGGCTTCAAACTCCAGATATTCGAGCTGCACCGGAAATGGTGTATTTTCCATTTCAAATGTGCGGGTAATTTTCAGGTTGGGAACAAATTCATGGATCGTTCCGTTGGCCCGGAAAGCCACCTGACCGTTATGCGAAGTTTCAAACGCGTAGGAGCCATGTTTGCGCATATCGAACTTGGTTACCTTAGTACTCATCCATTGCTCAAATAGCTCAGCCTCTTCATAAGCTTTAAAAAGCAGTTCGACCGGCAGGTCGAACACCCGGGTAATGATGATCTCCTGACTGCCTTCTTCGGCGTTTATTTTAGTTTTCTGTTCCATCTTGCTTGCTTTTGTATTGTTTCATTACGGCTTCCAGCTTGTTAAATCGCTCGTCCCACATCTGGCGGAAAGGCTCTAAAAAGTCGGCCACCTGTTTCATTTTCTGAGCACTGATATGATAGTGGACCTCTCTGCCTGTTTGTTCCTGGCGTAAGAGTTCACACTCCGTAAGAATTTGCAAGTGCTTGGAAATGGTAGGTCTGGCAGTATCAAAGTTGGCCGCAATGGCACCGGCCGACAGCGACTGAGAGGCAACCAGCAAGAGGATGGCCCGTCGGGTCGGGTCGGAAATAGCCTGAAAAACGTCTCTTCTTAAATTCATTATGTAGTTATTTGGCTACAAATATATATGTAGCTATTTAACTACGCAAGTTTTAAGAAGAATTTTTATTCGATAGGAATATAAAAATCTACGATGGCTTTCTGCTCAGGATGCTTACTAAAATCATTGTGATAGATTTCAAAGGGATTCTGACTAGCCTTTTTATAGCCGTTCTCATTCATCCAGATAAAGAGCCCGGTCCAGGATTTCTCAAATTCCTCTAGCCCGATCTCGAAACTGCCGACTATGAACTTCCCGCCGGGGATTGTCGATAAAGTTACTTCGCCACTGACTTTTACGGGCTCACTTATCAACACACAAGCCTCCATGCGAACTTTGTTCGGATCTGTGATTTTAAAACTGTCGTGATAAAGGGTCGCCATTTTAGTATGCACTGAAAGCAATCCGAGCGGCGTTGCCCAGCGTATTAACTTCTGGTAGGCAGTCTGCACATTTTGAAGGCCAATGCAGGGTATGCAGGCCACCTGTATTTCCTGAATCGTTTTGATTTCAATTTTTGCGTTCATTGTTATCCATGTTTTTAGATCATTAATAACGCAAAGGTATTTCTCAACATCGGGGTAAACTTGACCGATCTTGCTGAGCATTTGGCTTATCTTGCTAAATCTGTTTGGGTTTTGTTTTCTGAATTCGGTGGGACTTACCCCATAGTACTTTTTGAAGGTTCTGGTAAACGAGGCATTGTCGCTGAAACCATATTTTACAAGAATCTCCGTGAGCGGACCGTCCTTATGGAGTAGGTCGGACGCAGCTTTTTCTATTCTGCGACGGGTAATATACGCGCCAAGCGCTTCGCCTGTCACCATCTTAAATACGCGGTGGAAGTGAAATGCTGAGAAACTGGCAATTTCCGCAACCTCGGCTAGGGAAACCTGTGCGTCCAAATGCTCGTCAATGTATCTGAATACCTTGTTTATCCTGATCTTGTAATCAACCTGGGTCTCGCTCTCTGGATTGGTCATCTGCAATACTTTTGCGTCAAAAATAGCAAATTGGTTTTTGCATGTCTTACACAGTTTATAATAGCTATTTTGCATTCGAGAATCATTGTGTCTAAAATCTGCATATGAACCCCTTTATATTAGCGCTTCAGGCAAGCAATCTTACGGTAGAAATCCATCACCATGCGGCCTATCAGATCGTGCTGTCGACCGACACCCCATTTAACTCTACCATTAATGGGACGTTAAACGAGGGTATTTATGGCTTTCTTATCAAACCGCATGTCAGGCATTTATGCGTTGCAGAAAAGGGTACGCTAAGTGTGTTAAACATAGAACCCTATTCCAATCTCGGGCTTGAGCTTTCCGCCAGGTTTAAAGAAAACGAGGCTTTTATCATTTTCCGTTCAGCACAAGAGATAATCACTTTTTTCGGAACTCAGGAACATGGCCTGAGCGTTCCAGATGTTATCGAAACGCTGATTTCGAAGATTCCGGTGCTGCAATATGACGACCGGGTTGCCACCATCGTCGATTATATCCGGAGCAATTACTTCGAGTCTGATATTACGCCACAGACCTTTTCCGATAAGGTATTTTTGTCGCCCTCCCGTTTAGCCGCACTGTTTAAAGAACAGACTGGCAGCAGCCTTTCTAAGTACCTGTTGTGGACACGCCTGCGGCAGGCCATCTATCTGGCGCTTACGGAGAAAGACAAGAGCCTCACCGAGATTGCCTATGAGACAGGTTTTTACGACCTGCCTCAACTCAATAAATACATGTACGAAATGTTCGGTATGCCGCCCAAGGCTTTGAAGATGAACAGCAATCTGATTCTGGTACACTAAAACAACATCAGTGTTTTGATACAAGTTTAGGCGTCGGCCGCTTCGCAACTTTGTGATATCATTTAAACATAATATCATGAAAGCGATAGCATACGAAAAGTTCGGGACCACAGAGGTTCTGCAAATTGTAGAGAGGCAAAGCCCTTCGATCAAAGATGATCAGGTGCTCGTAAAAGTCAAAACATTTTCCATTAACCCTATGGATTGGAAGATCCGGAAGGGAGAGATGAAACTCATGTCGGGGTCAAAGTTTCCGAAGTATACCGGCGCCGATTTTGCAGGGGTAGTTGTCGCCACCGGAACTTCCGTGAAAGAACTTAAAAAAGGAGATGAAGTTTTTGGTGTGGTAGGGAACATCATGAAAGACGGCGCATCTGCCGAGTATATCGCCGTACCCGCAAATCTGGTATGGAGGAAGCCTTCAGAATTGAGTTTCGCTCAGGCCGCATCTATCCCCGTCGTCGGCACTGCTGCGGTCACCACCTTCGAGAAAATGGGCCATACCGATTCACAAACCAGAATCCTGGTCAACGGTGCTACCGGTGGTTATGGTATGTTTCTGCTGCAGTTACTGGCACAAACCGATGCTGATGTAACGGCGGTTACAAGTGCAGGCGGGATGCGATATGCCAAACAATGGGGTGCAGCCCGGGTGGTCGACTATAACAAAGAAGACATTCTTGCTCAAAAACACACCTACGATGTAGTGATTGATCTGTCGGGAAAAATGGGCTACCGGAAGGCTAAACAAATCATGAATCCCCGGTCGCTCTTCCTGAACCCAACGCCCAAACCCATTGAGATCATCCTGTCTAAAATATCCAACCTCTTTACCGGAAAGAAACACCAGGTCGTCCTTTCCAGCCCATCTAAAAAATACGCCGATGCCTTATTGGCTGCCATAAGGAACGGCTTCGAAGTGGAGGTCAACCGGATATTTCCTTTTACGGAGTTCCGTCAGGCATATCAATACGCAGAGGCGGGTGGCTTCGTCGGTAAGGTGATTATTGAATTCCCAGAAGAAAGATAAAGAAATACGTCTTATAGCAATTTAACATCAGAAAATATGAAACTATTAGAGAAAGCAAGCTTAGGAAGTCTGCAATTGAAAAACAAAATGGCTATGTCGGCCATGACAAGAAGTCGGGCCAACATCAACGGTGTGGTAGGCGATTCTACGGTAAAATACTACACGCAGCGGGTAAGTGCAGGCGTGATATTCACCGAAGCGATCCGGATCAGTGAAGACGCAACCGGCAGCCCTTTTACTCCGGGAATTTTCACCGAGGAACAAATCGAAGCCTGGAAAAAGGTGACCAAAGCCGTACATGACAAAGGCGGCCTTATCATCGCTCAGCTTTGGCACACAGGCAGGGCAGGACATTCCGTAGACCGAAATGGCAAATTGCCCCTTGCACCCTCGGCTTTGCCTATAACAGGCATGCAACATTTTACCTCGCAGGGACTGAAGGACTATGAGGTTCCGCAGGAAATTACGGACGAGCAGATCGGACAAACCATAGCCGACTACGGTCGGGCCGCTAAAAAAGCGATAGAAGCCGGATTTGATGGGGTAGAGCTTCACGCGGCAAATGGGTATCTGCCCAACCAGTTTCTGGCCGAGAGCGCAAACCAACGGACAGATAAATATGGCGGAAGTAATGCCAATAAAGCACGCTTTGTGCTGGAGGTGATGCAGGAGCTGATCGCTGCAGTAGGGGGTCAGCGGGTCGGAATTAAAATCTCGCCATTGCATCCCTACGGTAACATGGTGCTGGATAACCCGGTTGAAACCTACACCTACCTCATAAACGAATTGAACAAACTTGATTTCGCTTATGTGGAACTGATGAAGAGGAGTCCGTATTTCCCCGCACCGGAACATTATCCTGAAATAGATGAGATGGAAGTTTTCGGGAAGATGATTAAACAAGCAGTGATTGCCAACTCAGGCTACGACAGAGACACGGCAGAAGCAGAGCTTGAACGAGGCATCGCAACAGCCGTGTCTTTCGGGACCTTGTTTCTGGCCAACCCCGATCTGCCGCAACGCTTTCTTGCCAACGCGGCACTGAATGAACCAGACAGGGCAACGATGTTTGGCGGCGGCGATCAGGGTTATATCGACTACCCTTTTTTAAGTGCGTATGCTTAACCTACATATTCCACGCCCCATTTATAGAGCTCATTAATGATGGGCTCTAACTTTTCCCCTTTTGTCGTCAACGTATATTCCACAGTAGGCGGCACAGTAGCAAAAACCTTTCTGGTCACGATGCCGTTTGCTTCCATATTCTTCAATTCCTTTACCAGCATTCGGGTACTGATGTTTGGTATGAGTCGTTCCAGTTCGCTAAAACGCTTTGTACCAGTAAACAAAGCATAAATGATAGACATCGACCATTTTCCGCCGATCACACCTAAAATTTCCTGAAGCGTGCATTTATATTCCGTTTGTTGCAATTTTCTTTTGCTCATAACTAGTTGATAATGTTCAATTCTTTACCTGGTGTTATTACTATACAATAGTGTAACCACTTGCAAAAGTAAAGTATTGTAGGTTGCTTTGCTAAACATTATTAAATAAATGATATGAATAATTCATTAAAAGGACAGGTTGCGCTGGTAACAGGCGGAACAAAAGGTATTGGCAAGGCCATTGCCGAAACATTAAGTAACCGTGGTGCTCAAGTGGTGATTACAGCACGAACTGCACCGGAAGAAAACATCGAGGGACAGCATTTTATATCCGCAGATCTGACCCAACCCGAAAGTGCAGCCACCCTTTCCAAAGAGATTTTAGAGAAATACGGAAGGATAGATATTATTGTAAATAACGCAGGAGCGAACTTAAGTCCCGGAGGCGGTTTTAGCGTGCTGTCAGACGAACACTGGAACAACGACTGGCAGCTCAATTTTATGTCGGTAGTCCGCGTGAATAAAGCTTTGCTGCCCACCATGATCGAGCAAAAAAGCGGGGTGATCATCAACATTTCTACTGGTTCGGCAAAGCAACCGATCTGGGAAATGACCATGTCCTATTCATCTGCAAAAGCAGCCCTAAACGTTTACAGCAAAGCACTGGCAAGCGAACTTGGCGCAAAAGGTATACGTGTAAACGTCGTTTCGCCAGGGGCGATAAAAACCCCGCTAATGATGGAGTTTATAGACAACATCGCAAAATCCTCAAACATCACATCAGATGAAGCCTTCAAAGCGGTAATGGATAAAGTAGGTGTTCCTCTCGGCAGGATGGGCGAACCGGAAGAGATAGCCAGCCTTGTAGCCTTCCTGGGCTCTCCGGAAGCGAAATATATTACGGGTGCAAATTATTCGGTCGACGGCGGCGCATTGCCAACGGTCTAAATGGCCTGCTAGTCGTCGCGCTCAAATAATGAATTGCGTTTATCCACAAGCGCAGCGAAGTTAATGTTTAGCTGGTCGACATGTTTTTTCTGCTCATACACCTGATTTAGCTCTTTCATAAACTTGTCAAGTTCCTTTGCCACAGGATGCATTTGCCTGGCAAGGTCAAGAGCTTCATCAGGACTAAGATTGCCCTCGCTGATCAGCGTAGTTATGCCTAGCATTGAGCAGATCGGACGGCGCAGTACATGGGAAATATCATATAGGATCTGTTCCGCGGAGGCGATATAGTCAACCAAAGCGGTGACATCGCGGGTTGCGCCATACCAAACAACTTTTCCTTCCTGATCTTTTTCCGGTACTGCCTGAAGCCAGCGCCAGCGAATCACACCGTCTACCACAATCCGGTATTGAAAGCTTATTGGTCTTTCCGTTTTATAGGCCTTCTTCATGTTCTCCACAAAAAGACTGCGGTCGTCCTCATGCCAGACTTCCAGTATCTTGTCTGGATTTCTTGAAATATCCGCTAAATCGGCCGTAAAATTGTATTCCTCAGTTCCACGGTTTACAAAAAGGAAATTCAGTTTGCCGGTTTCCTCAATTTCGAACATATAGGTATTTCCCGGTACCTGGCTCGTGATCTTTCTGATGAGCTGTTCGCTCTCCTTCGTCTTTTGTTCCGCTTTTACCCTGGCCGAAATATCGGTATGTGTACCTAAACTAATATTCGTAAGGTTGCCACGGTGGTCCTGGAGCTTCCTGGCGCGCGACCAGATCCAGACCCAGTCGCCCGACTTATGCCGCATCCGAAAGAAATTCTCATACAGATCGGTAGAAGTGCCATTCAGGAACTCATTGAAAATCCGCACAGCATTTTCGCGGTCGTCGGGGTGAAGACGATCCACCCATGATATGCCCAGCGTATCCTCCCAGCTTCCCTCAGGTCTGTCGAACCCCAGCATAGAAAAATATTGTGAGCTATACCATACCCGCTGTGTGTCGAGGTCATATTCCCATGCGCCTATATTGGAAACCTCTATGATGGATTTGTATCTTTCTTTGTTTATCCTAAGCTGCTGCACCGCCTCCTTTTTCGCCGTGATATCGCTGTTTATCGATATGTATTGATATACCTCGCCTTCGTCGTTCACAAACGGTACGATCGTAGTGTCGACCCAATAGTAGGAGCCATCCTTTGCCTTGTTGCAAAATTCTCCTCTGTAAGGCTTACCCTCCATAAGCGCGGCGCCTAATTCGTCGAAATACTCGGGTGGATGATATCCTGAAAAAAGGATATCGTGAGTCTTTCCTATAAGTTCTTCAGCGCTGTATTTGCTCACTTTGCAGAAATTCTCGTTCACGTACAAAAAGGCACCGTCAACATTAGATATCGCCACTATAGACGAAATGTCTAAAGCATATTTATAGTCTTCCAGTTCCTTTTCCCGCTCAACGAGTTCATTGAAGGCCTGTTCCCGCTGGGCTACAGCCGTTCTGCGCTTCAAGGTTTCCCGCTGCATCGATCTCAGGCTGCTCCGTAGATGGTTGATCGCGTAATACTGCATCACCAATATGGTTATGATGGGAATCATAGCGCTGATCCACCTGCTGATCGGATCGTGAACTACCGTTGGCGCAGGTAACTGGCCCTTAACTTCGAGCAAAGCCAGTGCAAAATCTGCTGCGATGGTCAGCAGACCAATTGCCAGGCCGCCCCTTCGCCCGAGCAAAAACCCGGCAGTAAGAATGACTGCCATTTGCGATAATATTCCGGGCGCAAATATCCCCCCGGCCGAATAGCATGGCACGGTGATGTACAGCCATAGCATGATGGTGAGCGACCAACTCGCCTTGCGGGTGTGCCCATAATAGTTCAGGCTTAGGTTAACTATAGCAATTAACAAGGTCACACCTAACAATATTGCCCATCTCGACTTCAGTTGCGGAAAGTAGAAAAGGCCGAACACCACGACCAAAGCCGTGACTGCCGACCAAATAATGGTCAGCATAAAGACCATATAACCCTGATAGTTCTTGATCTTATCCGGTGGACGTAAAATATGGTTCATAAGGCGAAACCTGTTCGTATAAATATAAGCAAGTTTATACAAACTAATCTGCCTGATTTTCAGGAGGGACAGGCTGGAACTCTGATTTGTTATTAAACTTTCAAAATATTTTGAAAGTTTAATAACATCTTTTATATTTGTTTCATGGAGCTAGTAGAAGCAAAGAAAAAGTTTATTGAGACGTGGGGCAAGTTAGGATCTGAGTGGGGGATTAACCGAACCATGGCACAAGTCCATGCTTTGCTTCTTATAACACCCGAGGCTCTCACGACAGAGGAGATAATGGAAACGTTAAGTATCTCAAGAGGAAATGCAAATATGACCCTAAGAGATTTAATAGGTTGGGGGTTGGTTGAGAAGCAACATAAGGCAGGAGAGCGTAAAGAATATTTTTTTGCTGATAAGGACACCTGGAACATTGCCCGTCAGGTAGCTAAAGAGCGAAGGAAAAGAGAATTAGACCCAGTTTTAAAAGCCCTGGATGAATTGTCAAAAGTAGAGGGGAATGCTAAAGATCCTGAATATGTGACCTTTAATAAGTCGGTTACCGATATACATAAGTTAGCTAAGAATGTAGATCGAACACTTGACACTATGCTAAAAGCAGAGGAAAACTGGTTTTGGGGATCTATATTCAAAATATTCAAGTAGAATATTTTTTTATCACAATCTTTCAGTTTTTTCTGAAAATACGAAAAGTTAAAAGAATTATTTTAATAGCTAAGTAATATGAAATACAACAAAATAGTGCTCGCCGGAGGCAGCGGATACCTAGGCCAGGTGTTAAGCAAATATTATAGATATCTTGCAAAGGAAGTAATTGTCCTTGGCAGGAAAAATAAGGCCTCAGAAGGCAACATCCGGACGGTGCTTTGGGATGGAGTTAACGACGGGGAATGGAAAAACACTTTGAACGGTGCTGACCTGCTGATTAATTTGTGCGGTAAAAATGTGAACTGCAGGTATACGGAAGAAAATAAAGCTGAAATTATCTATTCTAGAGTAATTCCAACCGCACTTTTAGGAAGTGTGATTGCCGAGTTGGAGCATCCGCCTAGGGTATGGATCAACATCACTTCCGCTACGATTTACAGACATGCAGAAGATTGTCCACAAGACGAGGAAGCCGGTGATATTGGCTATGGATTCTCCATTGATGTGTGTCGGCAATGGGAAGAGACTTTTTTTAATACCAATACGCCTCTTACCCGAAAAATTGCTTTGCGGATGGGCATAGTGTTCGGTCGTAAAGACGGAGCTTTCCCTCGTTTGCTCAATCTTGTAAAATTCGGCCTCGGAGGCAAGCAAGGAGATGGTCAACAGTATGTCTCCTGGGTACACGAGCAAGATGCCGCAAAGTGCACCGAATGGTTATTGAACCGCGAAGAACTTAATGGTGTAATTAATTGCACAGCGCCAGAACCCATAAAAAATTCTCAACTGATGGGATTGATCCGCAATGCATATGGCGTTCCGTTTGGTTTACCCGCACCTGCCTGGCTACTTGAAATTGGGGCAAAGGTGATTGGAACTGAAACGGAACTGATCTTAAAAAGTAGGTGGGTTTTACCTAAACGCCTTTTGGATAGTGGCTATTCTTTTCTTTTCCCAAAGCCGGAATATGCGGTTAAAGACCTTTTAAGTACTAGAACAAACTAGAATCTCACATATTACAACGTTATCTTCAGCATGGACAAACAAACACTCAAATTCGAAATAATCAAAGGTCTCATCCTTTCAAACGCTTTTGCATTTAGTAGCATAGCGATAGCAAGCTTTTTAAAGCCTGATTCAAACGTTCTGGTATATACAGAATTTGTTGTTGTCCCTTTATTGATGGGTATTATTTGCGCCTGGTGCTGGAGAGATTTGGGAATTAAAAGTAGGGTATTGGTTCTGCTTTCCTGCTTAAATGGGTTGATTGGCGTGCTTTTGAGTGCTGTCTTTCTCGGAGAAGGAGTGATCTGCCTGCTTATCGTATCTCCGCTCATTTTCACTTTCATTATTACGGGTCTGTTTACCGGCAGGGCGATATTTAAAAAGCGTAACCAGAACTTAAACGTGAGTGTAGTCTCGCTGTTGTTATTGCTGTTTTTTGTGGATACAGCGTCCAGACACCACTATGAAAATTTGGTATCGGATGTGATCATAGTTGATGCTCCGCCAGAAAAGGTCTGGAAGCATGTAGTAGCTTTCGATAGAATAGAGGAAGAGGGAAATTACTGGTTATTTAAGATGGGCATGCCAAGTCCTGTTGCCGCCAGCGTTGATGGTTACTACGAGGGGGCCGGACGAAAATGTATATTCAGCAACGGATACATTTTCGATGAAAAAATGGTTACTTACAAGCCCGCTGAGAATTTGACTTTTGAAATTGTTCAGCAACCACGCGACCCCGAAATTATGGGGCACATAGATATCCTGCGCGGGCAATTTATCTTAAAGGACAACGGGAACGGAACGACAACGCTGACAGGCAACAGCTGGTACAGGCTTCATGTATTTCCTGTGTGGTATTATGATTTGTGGGCCAAAAGCATTACCCGGAATGTTCATCTGCGCGTAATGGATCATATAAAGTACCTTAGCGAAAAGTAAGGAGATGTTTCAGTTTGTTGTCCGCCATTTCGGGTTTCTCAAGAATGTCCCCTTATTGCCGCATGTCTTTGAAAGTCTGCTAAAATTGCACACCTTTATCTTAAGAAGCCACCTTTTGGATGCTTTTGATCATATTGAAGCTGAAGTTATGCGCTGGGATGGAACCACAATTTGTATGCATAAGTATGGCGGAATGCAGTTTAATGTTGCTAAAAAGGAAATCGGACATTTGCATGGCAACGGAATACTGGATGTATTATATAGCCGAAAAGTTAAAACCTTGCTGGTTGAAGAAGGCAAGGTGACCGATCATCATACTTTTAAAAAGTCTGGTTGGGTTAGTTTTCAGATAGTTAGTCCGGAAGATACCGCTTATGCCATAAAATTACTGAAGCTTAGTTACTCTATGAAGCGTTTCCTCATATTCCTCATACTTTTAGTACCAGCAGCACTTTATGCGCAGAAGCCAACCGCTCAATACGTAAAAGCCCTTTACAAGAAATATCCTACCCAGAAATCTGACCTTTGTCCCTCTTGCTTGCTCTGGGTCAATCCTTATTTCAAGTCGATTGGCGACACGGTGGACCATAAGCCTGTTTTGACTTATTATGTTTACACAAAAGCGCATCGGATTGAACAGGAAAAAATCCGGCTTCCCCGGACTGGTGCTAACGCAGCCTGGCATTCTGTGTACGGCCAGCCCAACGAAACCGCTGTTTATAAGGAAGCAAATAGAATTATAGGTAAACCCAATTCGGCCGAGATGATCTCAAAAGGCCATTGCCAGGCCTGGATACTCATGGCCTGGAATCAGGATGCGGCGATCTTGTCGAATACCTATACTTTTAACGCTGGTATGCAGTATCAGGGGCAGAATACCGGAACTCAATTTGCTACTGAAGAATTATGCCGCATGCTTACCGGCTATAAAACTAATGCGGTTACCGATAGCGTTAAGATCTGGTGTGGGACATTTGGGAGTCAGGCCACTTACAAAAAGCAGGAGGTTAAAGCAATTGTCCCTGAGTATTATTATAAGGTTATTGAATATAATGATAAGGTATCGGGTACGAAGGTCACTCAATGCTATTGGATGCCAAATAGACCCGATGCTAAGCGCGCTAGTTTAATCAGCTGTCAGATATCCTACGCTGAGTTGACCGCTCGGTTGGGCTTCGACCCGAGGGCTATCTTTAATGAGTATTAGGTGTTTAAAGCAAAATGGCTTTGGACTTAGAGTTTTATCTTTTGAAAAGATATGATTACTTTTGTGTTAACCAATAACGGTTCAGATCATGAAAGTAATATTAGATATTAAGGCCAGAACCCTTTCTGATGAGAATGCCATTTTAGTTGACGAGATCAAAGAAGCAGTTGAAGACCTTAAGCTGGTTCGCCAGGGTAAACTGAAAGCACGTCCTGCAAGAAATCTCGTTAATGAGCTATAATATATTTACCTTAAGGCCTTTTGACAAGCAGCTTAAAAGGCTCGTAAAAATACCCTTTTAACCAAAAGTCTGCGCTCTTTTTTTTAAAAAACAGGTTCCTGCCTGTTATCCCAAAAGAATAATATTTCAATTTGATGCTCAGTGACTTTATAGAAGAACGAGGATGCTTTCTTGATAAGTCCTTTTCGAATGTTGGGATCTCCGGCAGTTTCCTTAAACATATAGGGAGAGTTGCTCAACGTTTCAAACGTTCTGATCATGTTTTTCTCAAAGTCTTTTGCTGCTTTATTTCCTAGCCTTCCTCTAATTTGCTCCTGTATATCGCCAAATGTCGCTATGGCAGTTTCAGAGACTTCAATATGTAGGCCCACCTACCGCGAAGCTAGTCTATGTTTAAATTCATCAAACGATATACTGCGACCTGCTTTTATATCTTCCTGACCTTTCTGGATACCATCAATTACATGCTGCGGCAATTTCTCTTCTTTTTCTTCAAAGGGAACATTCAGGGCTTTCAAAAAAGCCTTCACAGCTTTTAGTTGATCTTTCTCGGGGTGTACTACGATGGTTGCCATATTTAGATCTAATGGTTTAATACAAAGATAAACAATATGAGTGCCGTTAAGATAACGACAAGATAAAAAACTATTTTTTCTATCTAATCTGCTGCTTCAATAATTCCACTTTCTCTTGCTCGCTTTTCAACAAGCGTTCATAAAGGGCTTTATTTTCCTCCATAGCTGCTATGAACTTATCTAGAGGATTGAAAGAGCATTTGTAATTTTCATACTCCAAAGCCAAAGCCCTGTTGCATGCAGCCTCAACGCTGGATGAAAACGATAACGAAGAAATAAAGTTATGGCTCATGCGTCAGGCCATGAAGCAATTATGCCTGACGTTTATTTTCAAAATGATCGGATACAAACCATCACAACATTCATTATCACACTTGCTTAATATCTGCCGCTGTATCACCCCGGTTTCTGATGACGTATTTCCGAGGGAAGGTATGCCGGCCCATAAACTCTTTAAAACGCAAAAAATCAGCATACTCCATCGGCAATGTAAAGACTGGATGGAGAGAGCAAAGGAAGTGGTTATGCCGGGAAGTTAAGTTTGCCTCAATTTTTCAATGATTAGGTTAGGCATAGATTTATGAGGAAGCTTGTTTCTTACTATCTGAATATTTAGAATATTCGCAATTGTTCAAGAATTTTGTAAATTCAACTGAATCGCAACTTATCGCTAGAATGCGTTGAGTTGCTGCGAAAGCCATCAAGTTATTCTAACGGATCCTTTTAGATGTGCTAGAATAAATATAGAACCTATGAAATTTATAAAATTCGATGTACTTTGTCTAATCACCTTTCTCTTTTTATTTTCTTGTCGACAAGCTGAAGCGACTGTCATAGATACACCAGCAATAGTTTCAGGCACTGCGAAATTATCAGGAAGAATAATTACTCCCGAGGGAGCAATCAAAGATGGTACAAAAGTAAAAATTACCGTTCCCCATCAAGTCTCGGGCGAGTTTGTTAAATACGAGGCCGCAGTTGATCGGTCAGGGAATTTTTCGATTGATGCAGAAGTTGAGACAAGTGTTTCATATATCCATTTTTCTACAAGTCTGGATCCCTCAGCACCCCTTCTTCTCAAATTGAGGAGTGATACACTCACACATCTGGAGATTACTTACACCGAAAATTTGGATGTCTTAAGTGTCGGAGTTTCGCCAGAAATGAATTTGCAAGACGTGAAGAGGGGCTTCGAGGTTATTAGGGACATGATTGAATATCCACCTCGTGGCATTCCGGAACCTTTGTATGATAAAAGCATAGATTATTTTTTGACAACCTCTAAGTCTGAACTTTCGGAGAGATCAGAAGTTGTTAAAAATGATAAGTTGATATCAAAAGAATTGAAGCAAGTGTTGTATGATGACCTTCGGCTATTATTTTATAGAGGTGCAGTTTTCAATTATGGCGCAGCCATGAAGGCTAACTACCGCAGGTCAGGTGGCGATACGAGTAAAGCCGTCGTTATACAGAAGATCGACAGATCATACTATCGGTTCTTAAAGGATCTGGAGCTAAATAGCCCAGGATACCTGTATGCTTTTTCGTTCTGGGAATTCCAACGTGAGCTTCTTGAAAATGAGATATTATATATACCTCCAATAGGCGATAGCGACGTAGAGAGCTGGCTTTCAACGGTTAAAGGTGTGTTATCCGATCTGGTTGGTTTTGAGGGCGGGTTATATTATGATCTGCTTGCCGCAAACGCCTATGGCAAACAACTAACCGAAGGGCTAAAACCCTTCAACAAAAAGCAGGAAAAAAATATTCGAAATTATTGGGGGGATGGAGAAATTGCTAAGATTCTATTTAGAAAAAATCAGAAAGTTGTCCAACTGGCTAAATTCAAGTCTCCTGTGGTTGTGAACGATGTCTCCAAAATGACGCCCGAGGAAGTCATCAATAATATCGTTGCTCAGCATGCAGATAAGGTCATTCTGATCGATCTTTGGGCAACCTGGTGTGGTCCCTGTCTGGAAGCAATGCAGCGCTTCAGACCGACAAAGGCTGAATTTTATGATAAAGACGTCGTATTTGTGTACCTGACAAACCCTTCTTCGCCAGTAAAGCTCTGGAAAGAGAAAATTGCGGGTATCGGCAGTGAACACTATTATTTAAGTAATGCTCAATGGCAATACATTATGAACCGTTACAAGTTTGACGCAATCCCTTCTTATTTGTTATTTAATCGTGAAGGGAAACTTGTCCGTAAGTTTACCGCCTTTCCTGAAAATGAAGTTGTAAAGGATATGTTAATCAGCCTTTTATAGACCGATAATTAAATCGTAACGATGGTACTTTGTCTAGCCTCATTGTTTAGAGTTAGTTCGCATGGCCCGTTCAAACGGTGGACGAGCGACTACTTCTTTATACTCGGGCAGATATCAGATCCCGCTGGGATTCGAACCCAGGACCCTTGGTGAAATTTTTAGAAGTGCTTAAGCAGATTGATTTAGATGTAACTGCTCGTTCGTGAATACCCTTTAGTTAAAAGACCTCCTAAAATCCAAAGGCGACATATTCGTCTTCAGCTTAAATAGCTTACTAAACGAGGGCGGGTGTTCAAATCCTAGTTCGTAGGCGATCTCGCTTATCGATGCTTCCGTTGTCGATAGCTGTTCTTTCGCTTTTTCGATCAGGTGGTTATGGATGTGCTGTTGAGCGTTTTGCCCGGTAAGAGATCGCAGCATATCGCTTAAATAACTTGCGCTCACGTTTAATTGCGCGGAGAGGTATTGGACGGTCGGAAGTCCCTGGGTTTGTGTTTGGGGCGACTGAAAATAACCGCGCAAATTATCTTCTACTTTTTGAAGCAAATCGCTGCTTACGGTTTTTCGGGTAATGAATTGCCGGCTGTAGAACCGGTTGGCATAATTGAGCAGCAACTCAATCTGGGAAATCACCACATCCTGACTGAAATTATCGATTCTGCCTTCCAGTTCTTCTTCGATACTCTCGAAAACAGTAATAATTGTGGTTTTTTCCTTCTCAGACAAGTGCAATGCCTCATTGATGGAATAGGAAAAGAAGCCGTACGTTTTAATTTTCTTAGCGAGTTCATAACCCAGTAAGAAATCCGGGTGGAAAAGTAAGGTATAACCAGATTGATCGCTTAGTGGTTCGTGACCTCCTGTGATCTGATTTGGCGAAACGAAAAACATTCCTCCTTCTTCAAAGTCGTAATAGTGCTGGCCGTATTTGAACTTTCCCTGGAAGTTCATCTTATAGGATATCTTGTAGAAACTTAAGATGTGAGGAGTAGGGAGGTTCTTGAGCGGAATGGTTCCGTCGGCATTATTTATTAAAGTTACCAATGGGTGCATAGGTGCCGGCATGTCCAGCGCCTTATGCAACCTTGATAAGGAATTAAATCTGTGGTTAGACATTTCATCCTTCATATTGTCTGTTTATGATTTGCTTTCAATACTGCCTAACGCACCTTCTACGCCATTAAGGCTTTTCTTTGCTTGTTCCCAACTCCGATCGTTCGGATCGAAGTTACTTCGAATATACGCAAGAATGGTTTCGCATACAAAGGAAACACGCTCCGGATTTTCATCACTTGTCTCACGGGCATCATAACCTGATATGCCACCAAAGATATGTTCTGCGCCAAAAACGGTCAGCAAGTCCTTAGGTCCGGGACTTTGATAATAGGCATCCGCACGCCAGTTGTCTACATCAGAGAACATGAGGTTTACGTCCTTGTCGCCATTCACAATAAGTGCGGGTAGAGTCATCGTACTGAAATCGCCTGCAGCCAGCACAGGATAGAGCCCTCTGGCAGCTCCGGTAAATCCTTCGGGTCCGCCAGGTGCGCCCATAATCACACGGGCCTTTAATCTTGGCTCTGCGGCATTCACTATTTTACCTGTTACCGGATCAGTTACCTCCATACCGGCCAGCATAGAGACGGTCTGCCCGCCCATAGAATGGCCTACAACGGCAACGTTCGTCTTGTCCACTCTTCCGGTTAACCCTGGTACCGTATCGATAATCTCATCCAGATGATCGAGAATAAAGCTGATGTCGGCCGGTCGCGAACTCCAGAACAATGGTGCTTCGGGAAGGGATGGAGAAAGCGCTAGCGCTTTAGAATTTTGATGGGTAGGCTGGATGACTACAAATCCTTCTGCGGCAAAATAATCTGCCATAGGGCCATAACCTTTGTACGAAGACAGAAAGTTAGACGGGCCATGTCCGTGCGAAAGAAGAATAACGGGCAGGTTGTTTCCGTTCGCGGGAACAGAAACTTTCATTTCAAGGTCTACATGACGGCCGGCAACCGGTAACACAACCGGACTAAAGCTGATGATGGGTGTTTTTGACTGTTTCATTTTTTTTAATTTTGATATAGTCAAAGATCATCAGGTCTAAGCTTCGCGGCATAGCCAAAACGGGGAATTGTATAGCCAAAGTCGGAGAGTCATAAAGTGGCCACCTCATTGCTATTGAGTAGAGAAAAAGCAGGTAATAATTAGATAATAAATAGGGGGTTGGTATATCCTTGGTATATCGTTGGCATATGGTTGGTATATCCTTGCTATATCTATTTGATATAGCAAGGATAGATCAATGATATCTTAACTATACACTAATTATCCAGTTATTATCTACTTATATTCTAATAACTACCTAATTATTAGTAACTAGGTAGCCAGGATGTAAAAGGATAGGTGCATTTGTTGCAGGATTAATATTTTTATAATATTGCGTGGCATTCCTTGATTAGATGGGAACAACCTTAGTATACATGATCAGGAAACCCGTTATAGAGGAAAAAAATCTACTTGTAAGAGTTAGCGAGCGTGACGAGTCCGCTTTCAGAATTATTTTTGATGCCTATCACGCTCAGATTCTCACTTTCGCAAACAAGTACCTCAAGTCGCGGCAACTGGCAGAGGAAGTGACCCAGGAGGTGTTCCTCAAGATTTGGAATCTTGGTGATAAACTGAACTCGGTTAATGATCTTGAAAATTATCTGCTTACCATTACGCGGAATCGGACGTTCGATATACTGAGACAACTGAAACGGGAAGTGCGCTATGTCCAACCGATAGGGGAGGTGGATGATGTGCGGGAAAACATTACTGAAGAAAGTATTTTATTGAGCGATACCCGACAGTTGCTGGAAAGGGGCATAGCGTTGTTGCCACCTCAACAGAAGCAAGTATACAAGCTTTGTCATCAGCAGGGCTTAAAGTATGAGGAAGCAGCTAAAGAACTGGGAATTTCTCCTCAAACGGTACACCGCCACATGAAACTTGCCCTAAAATCGCTCCGATCTTTTATGGCTAAGCATACTGATTTATCTGTTTTACTGATTATTTTAAAATTATTTTAAAATAATTGAGTGTGCATTGCCCTTGTGCACATTCTTTTTACGTCCATCTATTAAATAGCTTTGGCGATTTCGGGCAATTATTGACCCGCACAAACTGAAATGGATCAAAAAAAAATAGAATATCTGCATAAGGCCTATCTGGAAAACAGCTTGGATCCGGTTGAAATGGCGGAATGGGATGCATTGTTAAAATCTGACCTGGCAGAACAGCCTGTTAAACTATTCATGGAGGAAACCTGGCGCTCCATTCTTCCTGAAGAACGCATGATGCTGAGTTCTGAGGAGTCTGGAAGGTTATACGACCGCATTATTTCGCAGGCACGTAAAAAGTCGGTCCGTTTATGGCCAAAAATTGCGGTGGCAGCAGCGGCAGTTGCGTCAATTACTTTAGGCGTTTGGTTTTATACCAGCGATTCCGGATTTCTGAAAAGCGAACGTGATGGAATGGCTTCCGCAAGCGATATTGCACCCGGAAAAAATAGGGCGACGCTGACTTTGGCTAACGGGCAGACCGTAGCTTTGAGTGATGGCAAGACTGGGGTGGTGGTCGACCATGGCCTTGTCCGGTACTCTTCCGGGACCCTGTCTTCAGGTTCGCTGAAGGGCGGTACGGACACGGCTGGTCGTGATGTGGTGCACGCACTAGCTGGCGTCGAAATGCTGAGTGTAGCGACGCCGCGCGGGGGGACATATCAGGTTGTTTTGGCCGATGGTACGCGTGTGTGGCTAAACGCTGCTTCGTCCCTGAAGTTTCCGTCGAAGTTTATGGCGGCGGAAAGACGTGTGCAAATTACCGGTGAGGCTTATTTTGAAGTCGCTTCGGCATCATTGCCGGGGCGCATGAAGAAACAACCTTTTATTGTAGAAAGTGCGGGTCAGGAGGTGACGGTGCTGGGTACGCATTTTAACATCAACAGTTATAGCGATGAGTCGGCCGTGAAGACGACTTTGATGGAGGGGTCTGTGCGGGTTAAATCGGGTACAAACGTTCAGACGATCAGGCCGGGTGAGCAGGTCGTCAATAACGGTGCTGATCTAAAGGTCTTGAAAGTGAATACCGCGCTGGTTACAGACTGGAAGGAGGAAGCGTTTAACCTGGACGGGGCAGATTTCCGCGTGGCGATGCGTGAGATAGCCAGGTGGTATGATATAGAGATCGTGTACGACGAGAGCGTTCCGCAAGATATTGAGGCCTGGGGCTGGATTTCCAGAAAAAGCAAGTTGTCGTCGGTGCTGAAACTGATTCAGAATTCGGGTCAGGTTAAATTCAGATTTGAGGGCAAAAAACTATATGTGTATAAATAACAGGGTGTTAACCATTAAAGCAAACAAAGAATGAAGAAATTTTACTAGAACCAGCTTGAGAAAAGCAACCAGTTCTGAAAGAACTGGTTGAGGTTTGGCCAAGAGCCAGCTATTAAACCAGAACTAAACCGCAATATCCTGTTTCCTGGAAAGATGAAGGATGTTGCTTTAACCAAACGCTAAACAAATGTATCAAATTATTAAGGAAATTGGTATGCCGGAGCGGCTGTACCATAAATTATGGCGTATCATGCGATTAACCACCGTTTTATTGATAGCCTGTCTGATGCAGGTCAGTGCATCAGGACTCGCACAGCGCATTACTTTAAACCAACGTAATGTCCCGTTAAGTACGGTACTCACAGAGATCCGCAAGCAAAGCGGTTATGATCTGTATTCAGACGGAAAAACGTTGCCTAAGAACCACAGGGTGACGGTTGTACTTAGCAATGCTTCTGTGGAGGAAGCCCTCAATGCAGCTTTGAAAGGATTGAACGTCGTTTATAAGATCGAAGGAAACACCATTGCGGTGCTTCAAAGGCCTTCTCCATCCATCCTGGACCGGGTAATTGCGAAATTTCAATCTATTCACGTTACGGGCAGGGTGGTAAATAGCGACGGCGAGGGTATCCTCGGTGTAACGGTGAGTATAAAGGGTAAAAATTATTCGATCATTGCCGGGTACGATGGGAACTTTATGCTGGACGCAGATGAAAAGGACGTTTTGGTCCTTTCGTATGTTGGCTATAAAACAAAGGAGGTTCCGGTAAAAGAAAAGATGGGCAACATTGTGTTGGAAGCACTTGTTTCTCCGCTCGACGAGGTGCATGTAATTGGTTACGGAACAGAGCGCCGACGGGTATCAATTGGCGCTGTTAATACCGTATCTGCAAAAGACATCGAAAACCAACCGGTGATGAACCCGCTGCAGGCTTTGCAGGGGCTGGTACCGGGCTTAAATATCAACTCAACATCTGGCGCGCCGGGAGCTGCCGTGAGGGTTCAGGTTAGGGGACAAAACTCGTTATCGCAAAACAGCAATACCACATTAAAACCGTATGACCAGCCATTGTTCATCATTGATGGCGTGCCTGTAGCCGCCCAGAATACCAATATCAACTCTTTAGCGTCGCTGGGCGGGTATGATGGAACCATAAACGGCGTAGGAGGCTTTAGTCCGATTAACAGCCTTAACCCGGCAGATATAGAGAGCATTACTGTTCTGAAGGATGTTTCGTCGACCGCTATTTATGGTACACAAGGTGCAAATGGGGTTATATTGATTACCACTAAAAAAGGCAGGGCGGGGAAAACCAGGGTGCAGGCCAGCTTCAATTCTGGATTAAATACGGCCACGAGAAAGATCAAACTGCTGAACACGGAGCAATATTTAGCCTACAGGCGGGAAGCATTGGCAAACGATGGCATTGATCTTTCTACAGCGGATCCTTTGTCTTACCCCGACCTGCTTCTTTTCGATCAGCAGAAAAACACAGACTGGTTTGAGAAATATCTGGGAGGTACCTCACATAACAACGACGGGCATGTAAGTGTATCGGGCGGGGCCGACAGAATGAACTTTCTGATCTCAACGGGCTATACTAAAGCGGAATACAATATTCCGGGCGACTTTGATGATAAGCGTTTAACCCTGCACTCGAACTTAAATTATAAATCTTCAGATGATCGCTTCTCGGTAGGCTTTGGCTTTGATTTCAGTCATGAAAAAAATAATACGGCGGCCTCTGCCAATATCCTGAACACCATCATGGCACCTCCCAATTTCCCGGATCTTGTGGACGCCAGTGGTAATCCGGTCTGGAATTACAAGGGGTACAATACAGGTTCCTTTGCACAGTACGCCGCGAATTTAATGCAGCCTAGCGCACTGTCGGTACACAATATGAATACCTCGCTTTCGCTGGGCTACCAGATAATCCCCGACCTAAAGTTTAATGTAAACCTGGGATACAACAGGCTTATGAGTGCCGAAGATCAGCGTAGGCCTGCAAGTACCATTAACCCGAGCAATTTCCCTGCTTCAAAAGCAACGTTTACAGACAATACGTTTGAAACCATAAACGTGGAGCCGCAACTTAACTATCAGCGGAATTTAGGACGAGGTGTATTTACCGGTCTTTTGGGGGCAACGTATAAGCAGAATGATATTGAGAGAATTCAGCTCGAGGGAACAAACTATGCGAACGAGGCGCTGTTGGGTTCGATTGCGCAGGCGGGTACTATTCTGGGCACAGATTCCTATGATCCGTACAAATATATAGGTGTTTTTGCGCGACTTGGCTACGTATACGACCAGCGTTATATTGTTCAGGTTTCCGGCAGAAGAGACGGGTCAAGCAACTTTGGCCCTGGTCGGCAGTTTGGTAATTTCGGTTCTGTTGGTTTAGGCTGGATTTTCTCGGAAGAGCAGTTTTTTAAAGGTCCGCTTCAGTTCCTGTCGTACGGCAAATTATCAGCTAGCTATGGTACTGTTGGTACCGACTCAACCTTGCCATATGGCTATCAGCAATCTTTTTCCGGAAATACTCAGCCCAACTTTCAGGGGATAAAACCATTGTTTGTGGAAAACCTGTACAATCCGGATTATGGATGGGATACTAAGAAATCATGGAACCTGGGCTTGGATCTTGGCTTTTTTAAAGACAAGGTGTTGTTGAATGCGAATTATTATCGCGACAGGATCGGTAACCAACTGGTAAATTATACTTTGCCTTCTCAAACCGGCTTCGGCTCGGTGCTGGCAAATTTCCCGGCCGAAGTTGAGAACAAGGGGCTGGAATTTAACCTGACTTCTAAGAATGTTAACGGTAAAAACTTTTCATGGAGTACAAACTTTAATATTTCTGCCAACCGTAATAAACTGATCTCGTTTCCTGGACTGGAAGAATCTTCCTATGCGCTTAGATATTCCATAGGAGAATCTGTAAACATCGTTAGAGGCTATAAGCTCGCAGGTGTGAATCCGCAGACGGGTACTTTTGAGTTCTATAAGGCGGATGGTACATTAACTTCATCTCCTGCATATGGAATACCTTCGCAGGGAGGCGACTTTCAGACCATTGCCAATCTTGACCCTAAGTATATTGGCGGACTTGGGAATACACTTTCGTATAAACGTCTGAGCCTGTATTTCTTTTTTCAGTTCCAGCATAAGCAGCAAGAGAACTATCTAAGCAGCGTCTACTCAACAACATCGCCGGGATCTTTAGCGAATCAGCCTGTTGAGGTATTAGACCATTGGAGAAAACCGGGGGACATTTCTTCTATCCAAAAGCTAACGACCGGCTTCAGCTTTTTCGGGTATAACTTCATCAGTTCATCAGGTGCGTATAGCGATGGCTCGTACGCCAGGTTGAGGACAGCAGCGCTGTCTTACATGCTGCCCTCCGGATTTTGTGAGAGACTGGGTATCTCAGACGCCAAGGTGTATGTTAACGGACAGAACCTCTTTCTTATAACAAATTATAAAGTTGGTGATCCTGAACTGGGCAAGTTGTTCAGTTTCCCTATCCAGCGGACAATAAATTTTGGTCTTACAATTAATTTATAGCTTATGAAAGCTTTTAGTGTTATCAACAAAATATCGACGGTTGCTATCATTCTGACTGGACTAGTTGCCAGTTCGTGTAAGAAACTCATAGAAATACCGTCAAATGCAACAAATAAGGTTTCTGCTGAATTCGTGTTCACGGATAGTGCAAGTATCGTTTCCGCCGTGGCAGGGGTGTACACGAATTTTGGACTGTCTGCCTTCAGCCCGCTATTTGGAAGTGGGGCAGTCACCATATACACCGGACTGACGGGCGACGAGCTTACCGTGGGGGCGAGTACCTATACGGGCACGGACTTTTACAATAACCAGATTACGCCAGATAATAGCACCAACAGGTCAATATGGGCTGATGCATACAAGAACCTCTATCAGATTAATATTTGCCTAAACGGCATTGAGGGCTCTAATGCGATAAGTTCGAAGTTGAAAAATCAGCTGATCGGCGAGTTGAAGGTGGACAGGGCACTTTACTATTATTATATGGTTAACCTTTGGGGACCGGTTCCGCTTATCACTTCCACGGATTATAAGGAAACTCAGCGTATGCCGCGGTCTTCAGTAGAAGATGTTTTTAAGCTGATTATGTCAGACCTGACCGACGCACAGCAGAGATTGACGGCTGAGTATCCTTCTGCTGGTCGGATACGACCAAATTTGCATGTGGCGCAGGCGTTATTAGCCAAGGTGTACCTCTACCTCGGTCAGTATCAGAATGCGATTGATGCGTCCAGCAAAGTGATTTCTTCGCCACTATATAGCCTAACAGCGCTAAACAATGTGTTTTTAAGCGGGAGCGAAGAGGCCATTTGGCAATTACCTGCCAATGGCGTCTACTACCAAACGGTAGAGGCGTCTACGTTTATACCGTATAGCCCAACCGCCCAGCCAAATTATGTGCTTTCTCCGCAGTTACTCGCCGCTTTTGAAAGTGGTGATCCGCGCGTAGCGATCTGGACTGGTGTAAACACGGTAGGCAGCGCTACCTATTATTATCCACGTAAATATAAGAATACCAGTGCTGGTCAGACCCCTGCAGAGGATTACATGATTTTTAGGCTCGCCGACATTTATTTAGTCCGCGCCGAAGCCTATGCGCAACTGGATAAGTTGCCCGAAGCGCTGGCTGACTTAAATAAAATCAGGGATAGGGCGCAGGACCGCGTTGATATCAGTACAGATTCGAAGGCAACGGCGCTAAGCGCTATTCTTCATGAACGGCAGGTCGAGCTCTTTTGCGAATGGGGAAACAGATGGATCGACCTGAAACGTACAAAAATGATAGATGCGGTTCTCGATCCGGTAAAACCATTCTGGAAGAGCAGCGCCGCAGTGTTTCCTGTTCCGCTAGCAGAGCGGCAGGCCAATCCGGCTTTAGACCAAAACGACGACTATTAATATTTGACAAAACTTATAAAGAACATGAATATAACTAAAATTGGGATTTCCTTGTGTGCATTAGCTTTACCGCTATTCGCTGCCGCACAAGGTCGGCAGTATGTGGTAGAGGGCAAGATCGGTAAACTAAATCCCCCTGCCAAGGCTTATTTGTTCCTGGCAAATGGAATTGATTCTACGGTAATAACCAAGGGGTCCTTTAAATTTACCGGCAACGTTGATGGTGCAATGCCTGCGCATATCATTATCAACAAAAAAGGTACGGGCTTACAATCTAATCAGATTGGAGGTAGCCCCTTTACGTTTAACTTTTATATAGAACCGGGGAAGATATCCATCACCAGTCCGGATTCGCTACCAAACGCTAAACTTACTGGTGGACCCTTAAATATGGACTATGTCAGGTTGAAGGCGCAATTGAGACCGACGGACAAAGCCTTGGGTGATCTTGTTGATAAGCTATTGAATGCGACACCGGAAACCAGGAACTCAAAAGCGTTCAATGACAATTTCCAGCAAGAAAGTTCTGCTATCGGCCTTCGGCAAAAGAAGATATGGCTGGATTTTATAAAAAACAATCCCAATTCATTGATGAGTTTAATGGTACTAAAGTCCTATTCGGGCGTTAGCTCCCGTTTGTTATACAATTCGATACCGGGCAGCCCTGCACTCGAGGAGGTGGACTCACTGTACCATACACTCGGTGAGCAGGTACGCCTGAATCCGCTGGGGAAAGATTTCGGCGATGTATTAGCGAGGCAGAAGTACATGAAAATAGGTGCTATTGCACCGGACTTTTCTCAGACTGATGCTAATGGCAAGCTGGTTTCCCTAAAGGATTTTAAAGGCAAATATCTTTTGATAGATTTTTGGGCGAGCTGGTGCGGGCCGTGCCGGGCAGAAAATCCTACAGTAGTTAAAGCCTATCATAAATATAAAGCTAAGGGTTTTGATGTGTTGGGTGTATCGCTGGATTTTGCGAACGGCAGAGAAGCATGGCTCAAAGCTATTGAAGACGATCAGTTGACCTGGACGCAAGTCACGGATTTAAAAGGCTGGCAGAACAAAGTTGCGGATTTGTACATGGTTAGAGCAGTTCCTCAAAATTACTTATTGGATCCGGACGGAAGGATTATTGGAATTAACCTGAGAGGGGAGGCCCTGGAGAACAAATTACAAGAAGTTCTGGGGGCGGTTTCATCTGTCGACCTTGATGCTGATACATTCGAATACGTCGTAAAGGGAAAGTTGCCAAAAAGCTCGATACCTAAGCGTGCTTTTTATGTGTATACACATGTTGATGGCACTATAGCTACCGACTCTACAGATGTTAAAGACGGTGTGTTTTCGTTTAAAGCGTCTACCAATAAAAAGGAAAGTTTAGGATTTGTGAGAGTCTCCGATCTGGTGAAAGGTAAATCTTCCACAAGCGGAAAGTTTATCCAGTTTTATACGGATTCTACGACCATTACCTTGACCAGCGCCGGTACTATTGATCAGGCAAAAATTGCCGGAGGAGAGCTAAACAGGGATGAGCAAGCACTCGCAGAACTCGTTAAAAAAGAGCCAGAAGCAGGCCATTTGAAGTTCCTCCAGTCGCACCCGAACTCCCTGATCAGTATAAATGCGCTTCAGAAATTGCGGGAAAGTTCACCTGACATCGATGTTGAATCTCATTTTAACTCCCTATCTGCCCGTGTGCGCGCATCGGAAAAAGGCAAAGCTTATGCCGCTAAGATATCGGAGTGGAAAAAGGTGATGATTGGCGCTTATGCTCCGCAGTTTACCGCAGCTGACACCGCAGGCAAGCCAGTGTCTTTAAAAGAATTTAAAGGAAAATATGTACTGCTGGATTTTTGGGCAAGCTGGTGTCCTCCTTGTCGTGAGGAAAGTCCGTTTTTAAGAGCTGCGTTGAACAAATATGGTAAAGATAATTTTATCATATTGGGTATTTCATTAGATAATCCCAGAACCGGTAAGGAAGGCTGGATAAAAGCGATAAAAGATGACAAGCTCACCTGGCCACAGGTATCAGATTTAAAATACGAGAATGAGGTAGCCAAGTTGTATTCGGTAACTTCCATACCACAAAACTTCCTGCTGGATCCGGATGGAAGGATTATCGCCACAAATCTTAGGGGGGAGGGGGTTGACCGGAAACTCGGGGAACTTTTGAAGCCTTTATAACGTAATTCTTTTTCCTGCTATAGCTTGTTATTTAACTCTATTTAATAACAGGCTTTAGCAGGATTGCAGGAATGGCCTAATTGGTCTTCAACACCTTGCGGAAAACGATGTTCCTCACGCGTGGAGTGGTGAAACTTATTGCGGAAATGTTGCCGAGGTCATCCCTCAGTATTTGTAGCGTCACTTTAGAATCCTGAATTCGGAAATTGCCGTCAGAGCTGGTTGCCAATTTAAATACTTCATTTGATTTCCGATGGATTTCCAATTGACCATTATTGAGCTTAATGTCAAGTTCTGCCTGTACTTCGTCTGAATAATAATGACCCGTGACGGATTCCAGCGGAATCGGATCGATGGCATTTGGAACTGCGACCACCTCAGGCATTTTCAACGGTTTTTGTGGCGGTTCCTGCCTCGCTTCTAACTTGACTTCCGAAGTTTTTTCCGGTAATAGCAGTTGCCTCAATTCATTTAGGCCGTCGGGCTTACCGTCAAAGGCCGAAGTGTTGGCCAGCCATGCAATGGAAAGCCCGGTTTCCGGATAATATTCCAGGGAACTGCGGTAAGCGGCCGTGGCGCCATCGTGGATGTATACTTTCCAGTTCCTGATCTGAACGATACGCAGACCTGCAGCGTAATCATTCGTTTGTCCATCATTCAATGGCGACCGCGAAATCTGCTTTTGCAGCAGCCCCGGTTTGCCCAGTCTATCACCGGTATAGTACTTGTTCCATTTTAACAGATCTTCGGCTGTTGTAAGCAAACCGCCGCTGCCATACACTTCTTCGTTAGGCATGTCAGGTAGAAAGCTGCTCTGATCTGGGGCATAGGCGATGCTTCTATTGCCGATGATCTCATTTGCATTCGTCCGCCAGCGCGTGTGCGACAGTCCGGCTGGTTTGAAGATAAAACGGCGTGTGAATTTTTGCAGGGTTTCTCCGCTCACGCGTTCGGCGATGATGGCAAGCAGCACGTAATTGGTATTGCTGTACATAAATTCCGCTCCGGGCGAGTGGTTCAGGCTCTGGCGGGAGAGCAAATCAAGTATGTCCTGATTCCTGTAAATTTTGCTGCCCCTTGGCGCATCGGAAGGTGATAGAAGCGCCCAGCAGTCCTTAAGACCACTGGTGTGTTGCATCATTTGCCTCAAGGTAAGCTTCGAAGGATAGAGCGGTAGTTCGGGCAGGTATTTGTGTACGTCTTCATCCAGGGATAACTTCCCCTGCTGCTCCAGCAGGAGTATGGAGGCCGCCGTGAATTGTTTGGACACGGATCCGGCTTCAATCAATGTCTGCGGGGACATTGCTTTTTGGTTTTCAAGATCTGCCATACCGAAAGCTTTCGAGTAAAGGAGCTGTCCGTTTCGGCTGATTGCGATTTGACAACCTGGGCGATCTTTTTTGTAAATGTCGAAAATCTGATCAATCCGCTTCGCGGTATCCTGCCAGTCCTGAGCCTGGGTGCTTAAACGTACCTGGCAAAGCAGTAATAAGATCAGTAAGATGTTCTTCATCTTCATGGGTTTCTTTTATCAATAGGCTAAGTTACTCAGAAAACGCATGTTTATGAGTTAAAGCTTCATCTTTAAACCGATGGAAGCATATGGAGAAACAGAAAAATGATAGTCATTGTCTCCTGCAAATACACCTTTCAAAGTTCTGTCGCTGTATGACGCAGGACGAAATAGGTTAAGTCCCGCCATACCCGTTAAGGATGGCCCTTTTTTACCAAGCTTTACTTCGGGGCGAAATCCCGTAACAATGTATTGATGAGAGAATATAACGTCTTTACCATCCTTTTCCAATAGGGCTACCTGTCCGTTCATTTCAAGCGCATATGATAATTTGAATCTTTCGTTGACAGCATAACCTATGGACACATCCAAGCCATCACCCAATTCAATATTCACATCGTATTTTCCCTCACGCCTCCAATTGACGTAAACGGCCGGAAATACCATCGGATATCCCAGAGAACTGTTTATAGCGACACCTCCTCCGATATCAAGATTGGGATTCAGATGACGGATAAAAACAATGCCCCCGCTGCCAAGCACATTTTTGAAACTGATTTCGGTAAAATCGGTGGACTGCGTAAATATCCCCATTCCGACACTTGCCCTCATGGACCATTTGTCGTTTAAAGGACGTAAATGATAAACGCCAAACTGTAAGTTCATGATTTCGGAGACCATATGTTCCGAAAAGTTTTGGTTATGCAAGGAGACGTATGCCCCTCCAAAACCAATTCCCCAAGCGGTAGGACGGTTATGCTCATTTGACTTCATGGACAAGGGCATATTGAAAGTTCCCTGATAAACCATGGCCGAGCCTTTAGCATCACCTATTTTTTCTCTTGGTTTTTCGCCGGGAGGCAAATAGTAGTAGCCCGAATTTCCGATGTACTCTGTCTTGAAGGATACTTGCTGTGCTTTTGCCTCCAGACATAAAAGCATAACCCATGTTGCAGAGAGTAATGATATTGTCTTCACGATTTTAAAATGTATTTATACTTATTTATTTCTTTGGGCAAAAGAACGGCGAACGCTGCGATCAAGAAATCTCTAAGCGATAGACTTTAGATTTTGCTAAATGAAGTGCAATATAAAGGAGATGGATTTTCTGTATCAAGCTATTGTAGGATACCGTCCATCCATTTGAGAAAGTCTGGTACTCGCATCCGACTAACCAAGACCTCATGTGGGCATTCCGGCGAAAAGGAAAGTTTAAGACGGCTGTTAAAGTATTTTGCAACATTTTCAATGGCTTTGACATTCCCGATGCAATTACGCGACACCCGGAAAAACAATCGGCCATCAAGCTGTTGATCCAATTGATCTAAAGTATAATTAATGATATACCGCCTGTCGTTGAACGTGTGGAGGAAGATGACCCCGTCTTCACTGTAAAAATGGGCAATATCCTTGGTTTCAATATAATGATAGTTTTCACCTTTGGATATCAGGAAACGGTTTTTGGTCTTGAGCGATAGTAGTTGCTCAAAGTTCTTCGGATCGCTTTTATAAGATCGGCTATAGAATATATGCTCAAATTTGTTTAGCGCTGTTTCCAGTTCACTTTCATCAAATGGTTTTAGGAGGTAATCGATACTGTTCAGTTTAAACGCCGCAATAGCATGTTCATCGTAAGCTGTTGTAAATATAACAGGTGTTGTAACATCTACATGGCTAAATATTTCGAAGCAGTTGCCATCTGCAAGACGGATATCCATAAGAATAAGATCGACAACAGATTCTTTCAGAAAACCAATGGTATCTATGACCGTTTTCGTTTGCATTTCCAAGAGATAGTCTGGACGTAACTTCATCATCATACGTTTCAGTTCTTCGTATGCAAACCGCTCATCTTCTACGATCAGGTATTTCATGACTGTATGTAGGGGATTTTTACAATAAACAATTCCTCGGTATGATCAACCATAACTTCTTTAGCATAGATTTTATACTGCCTGGTAATGTATTTTAGCCCGATTCCACCTTTATCAGCACTGCCCGATGGCTGGATGTTGTTTTCGACTGTGATATGTTCGTAATCAATATTGATTGTGATATTTAATGTTGATTCTTCCGTTGCGATATTGTGCTTGAATGCATTTTCTATAAGCAGCTGCAGCGTTAGGGGGATAATCTTATGCTGTTTATTGGGCGATATTTTGTTTACCGTAAAAGTAAAGGAGTTCTCGAATCTCATCCGCATGAGGAATATATACGAATCCAAAGCATTCAATTCTTCCGTAATGGACACTATCGGTTGTTGCGTGAGGGACAGTACATAGCGATAGTTTTTTGAGAGAGCTTTCGTGAACTTGTTGGCATTTTCCTGATTTATATATATCAAAGATGACAATACATTAAGGGAATTAAACAGGAAATGAGGGTTTATCTGTGATCTCAATGTCTCGTGCTGAAACAGCAGAACCTCACGTTTGGCTTTTTCTGAATCGGCTATCGCTTTCTGTTCAGACTGGAAATAATGGATCAACTCAAAGACCAACAGAATAGGAATATTTGTTGACATGGCAAAAGCAAACTTAACGTGGAACGGGGGCAGTCCCTCCTGGGGAATGCGGAATACGTCATAAATCAGAAAATTAAATGCCCATAGTAATATCAGGCATATCAAGGTTATCCCCATAATATCTGCCATAATTCGCAAGAATATATTCTTTGAATAAGGTAGGTTTTTATTTAAAAACCTTAATAAGGTGTAATCGGCTATACACATAGCAAAGATTACCACATAATGGGCTGATAGCTGTATATGAAAATTTCGCCATAAATCTTCTTTCATTAAAACAATGGTAAAAAGCATTTGACAAAGGGCATATACCAGTGTCGAAAAAAAGAAGATTGTGAGTCTCTTTATATTAATGTTTTTTATTCGAATCATTGTCCAAAAATATATTTTAGGTATCAAGGATGTGTTTTATTTATTCCGACTTTCCGATGAACTTCATTATTTAAGGGATGAATTCAAGGTGTCGCACTGAATGGTTGGGATTTGATGGAACAAGACATCGAACTCTGAGGCTAGGTTCTGCTATTGCTTTTATTTGTCAGATTAACAGGAAATTGGAGGGTAAAAAAATGGGACAAATCCATATATTCAGATTTGTCCCAAGACGTGATCCCGCTGGGATTCGAACCCAGGACCACTACATTAAAAGTGTAATGCTCTACCAGCTGAGCTACGGAATCATTCCCCTTTTGAGGAGGTGCAAAGATAGAATTAAATGTTTATTTTGCTATAAAAATTTTAAAAAGTTTGATGTCGGTTTGTATGTGCTGTATTGGCATCGCTTTGCAGGCGGGAATTTTTACAAAACGATGTTTGCAACTGAGTTGTTATACTGTATATTTGTTAGCAAGAGCAACCAATTATAAGTTAAACGACGAATACTATGCTAAGTAAAATAGCAGGCATTTTCTTGTTGTTATCATTTGTTTTGGCAAAAGGAGTAGATCTGATTGCTGATTCTGGTTTGCCTGCTTACGCCTATCATGTAGACCAGTCTTCGGACGAGGTTCCTGATGAGGATTCTAAAGAAAATAAACTGACGGAATATCCTGATGAACTTTATGCTGAGGTGGCGGCTACCGTCCCCTTTGTTGTTCTGTTTTCAACCTTTGATGGACGGGGTAATCCGAATACCCTGACGGTTCATCTTTCTACGTCTTGTCCGCCTCCGGACGGTGCCGCTGTTTAAATAGCGCGACTAATTTTCTTTTAAATTTTATTAATCATTTAAATTATACTTTATGAAATATCCAATGTTGGGTAAAGTTTCTTTGATGGGACTTTTACTGAGTGTGACTGCTGTTGGTGCGAATGCACAGAAAATCGATGAAAAGGAGCTGAAGATTGGTGTGGGTCAGATTTCGAATACAACCCGCCAGCTGACCAGTCTACAGCCTGTTGTTTTTAAATATGATGTGGAGAAGTTTAAGCATCTGAATTTACCTGCCGGTGAGCATTATGGTTTTCTGGCTAGTGATGTTGCCGCGGCTTTCCCTGGGTTGGTGAAACAAACTTCTAAGCAGTATCCTTCGGGCAAAAACAGCCATAAGGTTGCTACGTACAGTGAAGTGGATACGAAGGAGCTCATTCCTATGCTTGTGGCTGCTATAAAAGAGCAGCAGGAGCAGATAGAAAGCCTTAAGGTTCAGCTAAACCAGTTGAAGCAAAAGGCCAAATAAGTTTTGCCAGTGTTTTTAGTTTAAAGCATCGTGTTTACACGGTGCTTTTTTTATATTCAGGCTATGAAACAAAATGTTGTTGTAGTTGCGCTGTTGCTCGTGGTGTCGCTGCCGTATGGTATGGTGCAGGCACAGAGCAGGCATGGTAAGGCTGGGTTGTTTAAGAGCTACTCGCGACTGGTTATGGCGGGTTATCAGGGCTGGCACAACGCAGAGGCTGATGGGGCTGGTCGTGGCTGGTATCATTACACGCGGCAGGGAAAGTTTGAACCGGGCTTTACCAACGTTGATCTGTGGCCCGAGGTCGGCGAGCTAAAACGTACGTATCAGACCAATTTTAAGCATGCTGATGGCAGTCCGGCTTTTGTGCACAGTGCCTATGATTCGTCGACCGTCGATACGCATTTTAAATGGATGAAGGATTACGGTGTCGACGGCGTGTTTATGCAACGGTTTGTTGTAGAAATAAAAGAGAAGAGGGGTCGGCATCATTTTAACCGGGTCTTGCAGAACGCGCTGGGCGCTTCGCAGAAATACGGTAGGGCTATCTCTGTAATGTACGATCTATCGGGATGCCAGGGCATGGTAGATATGCAGGTGCTTATCGACGACTGGAAGAATCTGGTGGATAGCATGAAGATCACCCGGCAGGGTAAAAAGCAAACCTACTTGTTTCATAGAGGTAAGCCGCTGGTGGTGATATGGGGGGTAGGCTTTAACGACAAGCGTAAATACTCGATTGAAGATGTGGCGAGCGTGGTAGATTTCCTAAAAAATGACCCGGTATATGGGGGCTGTTCGGTGATGCTGGGTGTACCAACGTATTGGCGGGAAATGAGAGATGACACTGAGAACAATCCGCTTCTGCATGAGCTGATCAGGAAGGCTGATATTGTGCATCCATGGACCATCGGGCGGTATGGAGATGAGGCTGGCTATGAGCGATATGCCGGGGTGCAGCGTGAGGATATGGCATGGTGTAAGGCTAATGGGCTGGATTATACGGCGGTAGTATTTCCTGGCTTTAGCTGGCATAACATGAATAGTTCGGCCCCATCTGATCAGATTCCGCGTGAGCGTGGTACCTTCTTCTGGAAACAGATTGAGGGCGCGGTAAGGCAGGGTGCGCAGTCAATATATATCGCGATGTTTGACGAGATTGATGAAGCTACGGCGATTTTCAAGGTTTCTAAGAATCCGCCGGTAGGCGCGAGTACATTTGTTAGTTTTGAAGCGGATATACCGTCTGACTACTATTTGTATCTTAGCGGCCATGCTGGTAAGATGCTTAGGAGGGAGCTGCCGTTCCGGGCAACGCCACCGCCTCCGATCAGGTAGCTTTTATCAAAACTTCAAACAATTTTAAATGGTTCATGTAATTACTGGTATGGAATCTATAAACACAAAATATACATTGGTGAACGGGGTAGAGATCCCCGCTATAGGCTTTGGAACATGGCAAACACCAGATGGCGAAACTGCGGTATCGGCTGTGAAAGCAGCATTGGAATACGGATACCGGCATATTGACACTGCAGCGGTTTATCAGAATGAACATAGCGTAGGAAAGGCAATCGCCGAATCGGGTGTGGCGCGGAAGGATATTTTTGTAACCAGTAAGTTGTGGAACAGTGAGCGCGGTTATGACAAAACGATATGGGCTTTCGAGAAGTCGCTTGCCGATCTTGGTTTGGAATATCTTGATCTTTACCTGATTCACTGGCCTGCCAATGAAAAGCAGTTTGCCAACTGGCAGCGACTGAACGAGCAGACTTGGAGGGCTTTTGAAGAGTTGTATAAGCAAAAGCGGATCAGAGCGATTGGAGTAAGCAACTTTTTGCCACACCATTTGGAGGCATTGATTCCGGAAGCGGAGGTTATGCCTATGGTAAACCAGATCGAGTTTCATCCGGGACAAATGCAGGAGGAGACGGTCTCCCTGTGTCGCGATAATAATATTTTGATCGAGGCCTGGGGACCGCTTGGTACGGGCCGGATGCTTGACAATGCTGACTTGAAAGAGATTGCTGCGAAATATGATGTATCCGTTGCGCAGTTATGTGTGCGGTGGTGCCTGCAGAACGGTACTTTGCCATTGCCTAAATCTGTAACTCCCGAGCGGATAAAGCAAAACCTTGAAGTCGATTTTGCGATCAGCGAGGAGGATATGCAACGGATCAATGCTTTCCCGTATATAGGCGGGTCTGGATTGAATCCTGATGAGGTTGATTTTTAAAAGATAAGCCTAATAAAAAAGGGAACAACCTGCGGGTTGTTCCCTTTGTGCCCGAAGAGAGACTCGAACTCTCAAGGATATTACTCCAACGGCTTCTGAGACCGCAACGTTTACCAATTTCGCCATCCGGGCATGACTAAACGATAACGTTTAATGGGCGCAAATATAGAAAAAGTATTATAAAAAACATGCTTATCTTTGTTTAATGAATAAAAATCTAGCTGTAATCTTTGATATGGACGGAGTGATCTGTCACACAAACCCTTACCATTCTATTGCCTTCCGTGAGTTTTTTTCTTTGAGGGATTTGTCGCCCACCGACGAAGAGTTTGCCCAGCATATGTTTGGCAAAAGCAACAGCTATATTTTAAGTCATTTCCTGAAGCGGCCTATTAGCGGACAGGAGTTGCTTGAGCTGGAGGATGAGAAAGAAAGCTTGTTTAGAAAAATTTATGAGCCTCATGTTGAGCCGGTAGGGGGATTGGAGGGTTTTATAGATGATCTGCACCTGAATGGTGCTAAAATAGGGGTAGCCACTTCTGCGCCTATGGCCAATTTGTTGCTGATCTTAAGTAAAGTGTTGATCCGCGAAAAACTGGGCTCTATTATGGCTAGCGAAGATGTAAGCCGCCATAAACCAGACCCGGAGGTATATCTAACTTCGGCGAAGAATCTGGGTGTAAGTCCGGATAATTGTGTGGTGTTCGAAGATTCTTTTTCTGGTGTATCCGCTGCGCTAAATGCCGGAATGAAAGTAGTCGGGGTGTTAACATCACATGCCAAGGAGGAACTTCCTCCATGCGACCTTTATATACATAATTATGAGGGTTTGACTTATCAGACTGTTGCTGCGCTGGTTGGCTCCCATTAATTTACTATCTTGTGCTATGCTAAAAAAAGTATCAGTTTTCTTGTTGGGGTTGGTTTTTGCGGTGAACGGTTCGTTTGCGCAGCAATTGAATGTGGCCACGTTTAATATCAGATATAAAAACAGTGGCGATGCCAAAAATGGAAATGGCTGGGATCAGCGCATGCCTGTTGTTGCAGATCTGATACGGTTTCATGACTTCGATATCTTCGGTACACAGGAGGGACTTCATGAACAGCTGGAGGATTTGTCGGTTAAGCTTCAGGAGTATAAGTATATCGGTGTAGGCCGCAACGACGGGAAAAAGTCGGGCGAGCATGCCGCTATTTTTTATAAACCGGAAAAGTTCAGGCTGCTGCAGAGCGGCAATTTCTGGCTGTCGGAAAAAACGGATAGCCCCAACAGGGGATGGGACGCCGCGTTGCCAAGAATATGCACATGGGGTGAATTTCAGCATATTGAAACGGGAACCAAATTTTACTTTTTTAACACGCATTTCGACCATGTAGGCATTAAAGCACGCAGAGAAAGTGCAAAGCTCATTATGGCAAAAATCAGCGAGTTTGCTTCCAATGAGACGGTGATTTTGACCGGTGATTTTAATGTAGACCAGACCAATGAAATCTATGAGATCATGAATGGTTCAAATGTGGTGCGTGATGCCTACGAAACGGCGCTGTTCCGCTATGCCACCAATGGCACGTTCAATCATTTTGAAATAAATTCTAAAACGAATAGCCGGATCGACCACATATTTTTGACTAAACAGGTGGTGGTAAAGCGCTATGGTGTGCTTACAGATAGCTACAGGGCTACGCGGGCTGATGCAGGGGACGTGAATACTTCGGGGAATTTTCCGAGGGAACTGAGCTTGAAAGCCTTTGAGGCTAAACTTCCGTCGGATCATTTCCCTGTAATGGCTGTTATTGAGTTTAAAAAATAGCTATAGAAAGTGATAGGCGGTTTCTTTTTTTACCTCCGACAGGACCAGGAAACTATGAATGCTGCCAACGTTGGGCAGGTTTGCCACCTTGGTTTTTAGAAACTCATTGTAGGCGTTCATGTTTGGCATCATGATTTTAAGCATGAAGTCGTAGTGCCCGGTCAGGTTATAGCATTCCATGACCTCGGGATATGCGGTAACAGTCTTTTGAAAGCTGATGATCGCCTCTTCTGAATGGGCCGTAAGGTTGATGTGCGGAAATGCGATGAATACAGGTCCCAGTTTGCTGTAGTCGACCATAGCCACGGTAGATCTGATATAGCCCTCTTCCCTAAGTCGTTTTACGCGTTCAAAGATGGCGTTTGCCGAGCGTTTGATCTTAAAACCTATTTCTTTATAAGATAAAAGTGCGTTGCGTTGTACCAGACGCAAAATGTCGAAATCTGTTTCATCAAGTTTGTGGTTGTGCATCCTGGTGATTTTGGCTTAGTGTATTTCTTTTAGTAAGGTCTGGTTGTATCTGTCAGTACGCCCAAATGTATAAAATGCTCTGTTATATTGCAAATCAATTGGATTCTAATATTTTGACGTTTTGCTCAAAATATATGTATTGTGATTACTTAGTGTATATTTTACATTATCTAGGCCGGCTTTTTATTTTGCTAAAAATTAAATTCTGCGTTCAGGCATTAAACAGTGTCTAACCAAATAATATTGGTGATTCTGGTCTCGATTCCGTTTTTTTTACCAAAATGATACAGACATAAAGTAATAAATAATTTAACCTCTGAACTTTATCCTCGGAAACTCTGGGTTTCTGTTATTCAACTGACTTATTGAACATGAAAAAACACAATTTTGGTGCAGGCCCCTGTATTTTACCGGCGTCGGTCACGGAACGGGCAGCTCAGGCGGTATTGGATTGGAACGGTATGGGTCTGTCTATCCTGGAAATTTCGCATCGCTCTCCTGAGTTTGAGGCGGTGATTCTTAAAACACAACTCCTGATCAGGGAACTTCTTCATGTTCCCGATAGCTACTCGGTGCTTTTTCTTCAGGGCGGGGCCAGTACGCAGTTTAACATGGTTCCGATGAATTTCCTGAAGCCGGGTTCGCGTGCCGACTATCTGGACACGGGTTACTTTTCTCAAAAAGCGATCCGAGAAGCCAGTTTATTCGGCAAGGTTAGGGTAGTGGCCTCTTCTGCAGACAAGGATTACTCGTACATCCCGGATTATATTGACGAGACGCATGATGCGGCATATTTGCATTGTACATCCAACAACACCATTGAGGGTACAGAGATGTTTCATCTTCCAGAGACTAAGGTTCCTGTGATATGCGATATGTCGTCAGATATTTTTTCCAGGATCATTAACGTACGTGATTTTGACCTTATCTATGCTGGCGCACAGAAAAATATGGGTCCGGCGGGGCTGACGTTGGTTATCGTGAAAAACGCGCTACTGGAAAGAATTGATAAGGCCATACCTGCTATGAGCGACTATCGCGTATATAAAGACCATAACAGTTTGTATAATACCCCTCCTGTTTTCTCCATTTATACGGCGATGCTTAATCTGCTATGGCTTAAAGATCAGGGTGGGATACCGGCTATTGAGCATCAGAATAAGAAAAAAGCTGCAATGCTGTACCAGGAGATTGATCGTAACGCGCTCTTTTACGGATTGGCTACTCCGGCTCATCGCTCCAGAATGAACGTTACTTTTAAAATGCATGATGAAGGATTGGAGCCGGCCTTTCTTTCCTTTGCCTCCAGCCGGGGTATTGTAGGTATAAAAGGCTACCGGACCGTTGGCGGGTTCAGGGCTTCATTGTATAACGCGCTGCCCATATCAAGCGTGGCGCTCCTGGTAGAGGTTATGCAGGAATTTGAAGCAGAAATTGGTGTTGGGAAAATACAGGCTGAATATAATATGGCTATATAATGGACCGCGGCGATGAGAGAAATACGTATCGAAAAATCTTTTACAAACCGGGACAGCGATTCGTTAAACCGGTACTTAAGTGAAATCAACAAAATAGATCTGATTTCAGCTGATGAAGAGGTCAGGCTTTCCAGAAAGATAAAACTCGGTGATGAGCAGGCATATGAGAAACTTGTTAAGGCCAATCTCAGGTTTGTTATCTCCTGCGCCAAAAAATACCAGGGCGTTGGTCTTTCTCTCGGTGACCTGGTGAGTGAGGGTAATCTGGGTCTAATGAAGGCGGCCAGGATGTTTGATGAAAGTAAGGGCTTCAAGTTTATATCTTATGCAGTCTGGTGGATCAGGCAGGCGATGCTTTCGGCAATATCCGAACACATGCGGATGATAAGGCTGCCTATGAACCAGATACTTACCATAAATAAAATAAAGCATAATGCTGCTAGCCTTGAGCAATCGCTGGAACGCGAGCCTACGATAGAGGAATTGGCGGAAGTGATGGAAACAGAGTCGGATATTATCGCGAAAACACTCGGGCAGGACGGGCATATGAAGTCGCTTGATGAAAAGGTTTCTGAGGATAGTGATCTTGATATTGGCGGTGGACTGGCCGATCCCAATACGCTGGATGCGGATCACCTTGTGATAAAGTCATCGCTTGGCGTTGAAGCCGAGAGGCTTTTAGCTTCGCTTGGGAAGCGGGATGCCAATATTCTCAGGCAAATCATGGGTATTGGCTGCGAAGGTCCGATGACGCTTGAAGAGGTGGCCATAAGAAATGATCTAAGTAAAGAGAGAGTGAGGCAAATACGCGCGAGCACAATCTCCCAGCTCCGGAAAGCAAACCTGACCCGGCTAAAGGAATATATTTAGTAAAAGGACACTTCTTCGCAGTTGTAGCCGCGTTCTTTAAGCAGATACCGGACTACTTCTACGCATGGTATAGACGATACCACGCTTAGCAGTCTGTCTTCAAAAGCAAAGAGCCAGTTTTTTTCTCCAAACAGCATGTCAAAAACAGGCTCTATTTTTTTAATGTCCCTCTTATGCGTTAAACTTGTCTTAAAAATCGATGTGTTCATTTCTTCTTTGACCTGGAATGAGATAATTTGTTTCAAACTCTGGTTCAAAAATGAAGAAAAAGTAAGCATGAGGGAATACACATAAGGTCATCAGTAAGTGAGAGGCGGTAAAGACCCGCTATTTACCGGTGAAAACCTTAATTCGTGTTTTTGGCAATATTGACTACGAAATCGAGCACCGAATTTGCCGGTACCCGTTCGTTTGCAATATGTCCGTAACCGTAAAAGGATGGCAAGAACATACGGACAGTGCTGCCTTTTTTTACAAGCGGAAGAATGGCCTGCCACCCAAGCATAGCACCCTTTAAAGAGAATGTTTCTGGTGTTGAGCCGGTGGTTACAAACTCTGGTCCGTTTAATATTTTTCCTGTATAGGTGGCCGTTAGGGAACTGTTCAGTGTAATGGCCTCACCGTCTCCTTCCGTGGTAACCTGGTAAAATATGCCGGTATCTTCCTGTTTTATAACGGAAATACTGTTGGCTTTAACGTAGGCTCTTATGGCAGTAGTATCAATGTGAAACTGTGCAAGTTCATCGAAGGGTTCAACTTCATCTTTCTTGCAGGCTGCGATGCTGATCATCACGCAGGCCAATATCAGGATGTGCTTCAGGTAGTTCATATACAAATATACAAGTTAAGGATAATGTTTTTATATTGGTTTCGGAATATTCCGAAACACCAAATAAAACCATATGAAAAAGTTAGTCGCCTGCGCTGCATTATTATTTGCTGTATCGCACGCTGATGGGCAGACGCCTGAAAAGTTCAACGGACTTGACATGAACCTGGGCAGTTTGTCGAGATTGTCTGATGCTAAAACCCGTTCTATAAGTCCCGAAAATTTTACCGGGGAAAAGGGAAAGGCTGCCATGGCTGATCCTGCGAAGCAGAAGGGTCAGCGTAATGTGGCAAATGCTGCGGATGCTGCGCGCGACCTGGGAGTAGGCTGGAAAGTGAATCCATTTATTATTGTAAAAAGTGGAGAAACGATCACCATTGCGGAAATGGAAGGTCCCGGAGCTATTCAACAAATCTGGATGACTCCTACAGGCAACTGGCAGTTTTCAATCCTCAGGTTTTATTGGGACGACGAAAAGGAAGCATCTGTAGAATGTCCTGTAGGCGCATTTTTTGGAATGGGATGGGGAGAATACGCTCCTTTAAACTCTTTGCCGGTGACCGTTAATCCAGGAAGTGCATTTAACTGTTACTGGAAGATGCCTTTCCGTAAGAAGTGCCGGATTACGCTCGAAAATATCAATCCGCGCGACGAGATGCGACTGTATTACCAGGTGAACTATACTTTAACGACCGTAGGTGAAGACGAGGCTTATTTTCATGCGCAATATAGGCGTAGTAATCCCAACCTGACCTCAGTACACACCATTATAGACGGCATAAAGGGTAAAGGACATTATGTGGGGACCTACATGGGGCTGGGTGTGAATAATGTTGGCTGGTGGGGTGAAGGAGAGATTAAGTTCTATATGGATGGCGACAAAACCTATCCGACGATAGCCGGAACAGGTACGGAGGACTACTTTTGTGGTTCTTATAATTTTGACAGAGGCGGTAAATATGTTGAGTTCAGCACACCTTATGCGGGCTTTCATCAGGTAATCCGTCCTGACGGCACTTACCGCTCACAGCAGCGCTTCGGTATGTATCGCTGGCATGTTATGGATCCTATTCGTTTTGATAAAGATCTTAAGGTAACTATTCAGGACTTAGGATGGCGTGACGGTGGACGGTATCTGCCGCAAAAATCCGATATTGTGACCGTAGCCTACTGGTATCAGCGTGAGCCTCATGCGCCTTTTCCTAAACTTCCGTCGAGAGATGATCTTGAGGTAAATTAGATAAAATAAAAAAAGGGTAGTTCCATCCAGACACAACCCTTTTCTAACCAAATATAAACCTGTATGAACGGTTTTCTCTTTTAATACAATCTCTGTACCAGTACATGAGATTGTGATTTATTTTCTATCTATCAAACGCCTTTGTGAGCTTGTTATTACGTTCCGTAAAGGCTTTTGTTAGGACAAATATAAGTAATGCAACAATAGTGTACAATATACACTAAGTTATATGACTTTAAACTAACAATTCTCGTGCCGGATAGCTTTGATTTTGTCAGCACCACAAATTAATTCTATTTTGGCGGCGTGAATACGCAAACAATGAACTGGGAGAAGCTGCTGTCGGCAAAGCGATGGGGCAGCGAAGATCGTTTCAAAGGCAATCAAAAAGAGGCGAGGTCGGAATTTCAGCGCGACTATGATCGGATTATTTTTTCATCTCCTTTTCGGAGACTGCAAAATAAGACTCAGGTCTTTCCTTTGCCCGGGAGCGTTTTTGTGCATAATCGGCTTACCCATAGTCTTGAAGTGGCAAGTGTGGGCCGTTCGCTCGGCACGATATTTTATAATCGGATGCGCGACAGCGATCCTGACATAGACAACACTTGCCCTTTACTTGCTGAAATTGGAAATATCGTGGCATCGGCCTGTCTGGCGCATGACCTTGGGAACCCTGCATTCGGCCATTCGGGGGAATCGGCCATATCTTCCTACTTCATTAATGGCGGCGGGCGTATCTATAAGGATCAGGTGAACGCGCAGCAGTGGAACGACCTTATACATTTTGAGGGTAACGCCAATGCCCTGAGGATACTTACGCATCAGTTTAAGGGTAAGGGGTCGGGTGGATTTGCGCTAACGTACGCCACACTAGCCGCTATCGCGAAGTATCCATGCGCATCTTTGGCTGGTCACGATAAGACAAAGGTCTACACGAAGAAGTATGGATATTTTGTTTCTGAGGAGAGTACTTTTGAGAAGCTGGCCATAGAAATGGGACTTATTCATGTGCAGCAGGATCCATCGGTATATATGCGGCATCCGCTGGTGTACCTTGTCGAGGCTGCAGACGATATTTGCTACAATATTATTGATCTGGAGGATGCGCATCGCCTTGGTATACTTAGCTACGAGGAGATTAAACAGTTGCTGCTGCCGTTGTGCAATGATGCCAATATAGAGAGGCGATTGGCTGAGATAGACGATCATGACGCGAGGATAACGCTCATGCGTGCCAAGTCTATCAGTACGCTGATCGGCTTATGTTCTGAGGTTTTTTTCAACGAGCAAACGGCTATCCTTTCAGGCGAATTCAATAAAAGTTTAATGGATGCTATTCCGGCTACTTTCCATACGGTGATGAAAGATATTGAGCGCATATCTGTGAAGCGCATTTACAACGATTCATCAGTAGTCCAGATTGAAGTGGCGGGCTACAAGGTCATGGAGGGTTTGTTGGAGGAATTTATTCCCGCGTATCTTGAGAACAAGTCGAAGTACCATAAAAAACTCATAGAACTTATTCCAAGGCAGTTTCTAACCGATAGCACCGATCCTTACTCCAAAATCCAGAGTGTACTGGATTTCGTTTCGGGTATGACGGATATCTATGCTGTTGAGATGTTCAGAAAGATAAAAGGCATTTCCTTCCCTTCAATCAGCTGACAAGTTAAGATGTTTCTCGATGGCTTGTTCGATGTCAAGGAAAGCCTGGGCCGACATGCTGCGTGTGCCGAAGTTTTCAATACTCCAGTTGCCTTCGGGGCAACGGTTGAGGATAATGGGATGCGGCTCGCCCGTTACCATCTCAACTTTAAAACGGTCGTTGTTTTCTGAGGCTGTAACAATGGCGTCAAGCTCAAGACAGCCTACGGTAAACGTGATCGGGAATATCTTCATATTTATTCGGCTTGTTTTATAATCCCCTTTTGGGTCATGTCGTTAAATATTTTATCACTGAATTCGGTGGCTAGGGATTGTGGACTTGCAGGATCTACAGATCTGGCCTGCCCGGAGTAAAGGAGCTTGTCTGCATTCAGGTCATAGAAATTTGCCTCCAGCATAAAGTTGTTTGTGACCGTGTAATATCCTGGTTCGTAAATGCGGGTATACATCATGTTATAGTATCCCCAAAACCGGTAAGGGCCGGGGTATATGCCCATCATTCCCGGAGTGTATCGCTTTTCTTTGCTCTTATCCAGAAGGGCAACGGTAAATGCACCATCGTAGCCTTTTTCCTTGAGCTTGCTTAGGGCTGCTTTTTCTTCTAATTTTTCAAAAGCTTTGGGTCCGTATTCGGCATAGGCGGAACCGGCGTTTATTCCGTAAGACTGCAGGCGCTTGACAATCACATTTTCTGTGTTTTCTCTTAAATTCCTGTCTCTGTCGCCCATCAACCCGATGACAAGCACTTTGTTGAAGCCTCGCAAAGAGGCATCAGGGGCGTTCCATGAGGAGACCAGTCTGGTGCTGCTGCAGGAGGAAACGATACATGTTACCACCGCACCGAAAATCAAACCCAATTTATATATCCGTTTCATAATATGAATATTTGCTTACAGGAATAACAATCCAGTAGAGGATTTGATTGCATTATTTACTAAACCCAATGTAAAATGGTTTGTTTATTACAAAAGGCATGCCTTCAAGCGTTATTAAACATATAGATTATGATGCCGGTTTGAAAATACTTACGGTGGTGTTTCAGTCTGGAAAGGTATATTATTACAAAAATGTACCGCAGGGTGCATATTTGTCGCTCAAAACTGCAAGATCGAAAGGCGCCTACCTCAACAAGTGCATAAAGGGCGTCTATGAATACGAAAGCTCAGATCTGGACTAACCAAACCTGAGCTTTACAAGAACTAACTAAGTGCTTTAGTGACTTACGTGATCGCGCAGTGCTTTGATCTCATCATGCGATCCACGAAGATCAAATTTTTGCTCCGATACAATTGTTCTAAGGTGTGCTGACAGACTTTCGTCTTCCAAAGCCATTTGATATGCTTTTTGAGCGGCGTCTTCCCCGAATTCGCAGTTGTTTAGTACTGTCTCGCGATCGTGTCCTGTAAACATCGCTTTTACATCCATCCAGGCACGGTATATTTTTCCGGAATTGGTTGTACCGGTTTCAACATCAGATCCAAGTACCTGTACTTCCTGTGCAAGTTCTGCTTTGAGGCGCTGACTTTGAACGATCATTTCGGTGAACAGTGTCTTAAGATCGCTGTCTTCGTCGCGGAGCTCTTCAATTGCTTTCTGATATCCGGCAACTCTGTCGTTGTTGATCTGGATCAGATCATTTAGAATTTCTGCATTTACTTTATTGTTTTCCATGTCATTAAAGGTTTTGATGTATTTGTCTAACATCTCGACTTCGCAATGGTTTGTAAAATTATTTTTTCTCGATGACGCCACAGCCTACTCGCGGACCAGAGTTGCCGGTTGGCTGAGTGGTGTAGTCGTCGGTTCCGCCATGTACGATAATTCCTCTGCCAATAATGCTGTTTACATCATTTTCTGTGACTGTCCACCGGTCGGTTACCACACTGATGTGACCTTTTCCGTTGCTGTCCAGCTGTATGTTCCCAATGTCCCCTGAGTGGTGGGCTCCAGAATCCCATCTGCCATGGGGTTCCTTTGTGGGGTTCCAGTGGCCGTGGGCATTTTCGCCCATATTGCCACAATCGCCGTGTTCATGGAAGTGTACGGCCACAATACTGTCGGCCCGCGCCGGATAGTTAATTTCAAGTTCCATCCTGATTTTGTTGTCATCTTCGGCATAGAAGGTGGCCATCCCCATTTCTTTGTTATCGGCCGTAGCAGACAATTTCGCTGAGGCAATTTCGTGGTTGCCGCCAGCGCAGGAAGAAAGGAGCAGTGCGGCGCCCAATACGATAAGGCTTGAAAGATTTTTCATAGTGAATATATTTTGATTTATATAGAAACATGGAGAACATATAATAGTTTCAGTTGTTATATATTTGGGTACTAAAAACCCGGGGGATTCGTTTAAAACCGCATGAGAAAATTCTTATTTATGCTTATCTTTTCGATAAGCGCTGTTGCGTTCGGACAGGAAAATTACTGGCAGCAGCAGGTTAACTACAACATCGATGTAACGCTGAATGATCAGGACAAGTCGCTTAAAGGATTTGAAAAGATCGTTTACAAAAACAATTCGCCGCAGACGCTTGATTTTATCTGGTTTCATATATGGCCAAATGCTTACAAGCACGATTCGACGGCGCTGTTTAAGCAGATTAAGAATGATACCGCTCGCGTAAAAAAGGCTGGGAACGTTACGCATGGCTATATCGATCAATTATCTTTTAAGGCGGATGGTAAGGTTGCCGGCACGGAGCCCCATCCGAATCCGCAGTATATTGATGTGTTGAAGGTTAAACTCAACAATCCGCTTAAACCTGGAGATTCGGTGGTTATTACAACCGACTTCCGGGTAAAGCTGCCATCGTATTTTTCTAGGTCGGGCTTTGCTGATGGTCAGTTTATGGCTTGCCAGTGGTACCCTAAACCTGCAGTTTATGATAAGGACGGTTGGCATGAGTTTCCTTACCTTGACATGGGGGAGTTTTATGCTGATTATGGCAACTTCAGGGTGAATATTACAGTCCCCTCCGCTTATGTGGTTGGTGCAACGGGTGAACTGAAGTCGGCAGCGGAACTTGCCCAGTATAAGAAAATCGGCGCAAGCAATGCTTCGAACAGAACCAAGCGTCCGCAGTTATATGTTCCATCGGGCAAGGCTGCCACTAAAACGTTGACTTACGTAGCAGAAAACGTTCCCGATTTTGCCTGGTTTGCCGACAAAAAGTTTGTGATACAGTACGATACGGCAAAGCTTGGTTCAGGAAAGATCATTGATGTTTTTAATTACTATCACGATAAAACCCCAACGATCTGGAATAATAGCATTGATTATACAAAAGATGCTGTTAAGAAATACAGCGGTTGGATTGGAGAGTATGAGTATCCGGTAGTACAGGTTGTTGAGGGGCCGGCAAACAATTCAAGCGGGGGTATGGAGTATCCAATGATCACATTGATTACCAGTCCGGACGCCAAAAAGGAGTCGCTCGATGCGGTGATTGCACACGAGGTTGGGCATAACTGGTTTATGAGTATGCTGGGATCGAATGAGCGCAAGCATACCTGGCTGGACGAAGGTCTTAATACCTACTTCCAGTTTAGATATGAGGCTGAAAAATATAGATTGAATTCACTATTCGGGGATGCAATACCGGCGGAGATCCGAGCCCTTCCTGAAAGGGAGTTTCTGCAAAGTCTTTACGGTGCGCTGAGCAGCGTTCCGATGGATTCCCCAATTGATATACCGGCCGACCAATTTAAATCGTCTGAAGAGTATGGGCTTATCTCTTATGTGAAGACAGCGTTGTGGCTATTCATCCTGGAAAGTCAGGTGGGTAGAGAGAAAATGGACGCTGCATTTAAGAGCTATTTCAGCAAATGGAAACATAAACATCCCCAGCCTAAGGACTTGCAGCAAGCTCTAGAAACGAGTTTGGGGATACCACTCGACAACTATTTTAACCTGCTTCATAAAGAGGGGGCGTTCAAGTAGTATCATATTGTTGTTTTAACGCCATATAATCTAAATCAAAAGGCTTTGAAGTGCGTTTAATTTGCTGAAGAATCGTACTTTTGCACAAAATTTCGGAAATGACAGGTAAGACTAGTAATCAGGAGCAAACGGTTGATGTGATATTGATTGGCGCTGGGATCATGAGCGCTACTTTGGGTGTATTGTTGAAAGAATTGCAGCCTGATCAGACTATTGAGATTTTTGAAAGGTTAGATGTAGCTGCTGCAGAGAGTTCAGACGCCTGGAACAACGCCGGTACAGGGCACTCTGCGTTTTGCGAATTGAATTATACACCGCAACGTGCGGATGGTACCGTTGAAACAAAGAAGGCTGTTTCTATTGCCGAGTCTTACGAGGTATCAAAGCAATTCTGGACCTTCCTGGTGAAGCACGGACTTGTGGGATCGCCGGCAGATTTTATAAAGCCCATTCCGCATATCAGCTTTGTGTGGGGGGAGAAAAATGTTGAATTTTTGCGTGAACGTTATAATAAGCTTCAGGAATGCAGGCTTTTTGAGGGAATGGTTTACTCTGAAGATCCGAAACAATTGGCTGAATGGATGCCTATTGTAATGGAAGAAAGGGACAGTAGCCAGAAAGTTGCGGCAACTTGTATGGATCTTGGGACTGACGTCAATTTTGGATCTCTAACAAGAATGATGTTTGGTCACCTGCAAAAGCAGGAGAATGTAAACATGTATTTCGCTCATGAGGTCCGCAAGTTGAAACAAAAGGATGGACTGTGGCACGTTAAAGTTAAGGATGAGACGAGCGGCAATAAACGTACATTAAAAGCTAAATTTGTGTTCATAGGCGCCGGAGGCGGATCTTTGCCATTGCTTGAGAAATCAGGGATTCCTGAGGGTAATGGTTTTGGCGGTTTCCCGGTGAGCGGGCAGTGGTTGAAGTGCACCAATCCGGAGGTGATTGAGCAGCACAATGCCAAGGTGTACGGCAAAGCTTCTGTAGGCGCGCCGCCTATGTCGGTACCGCACCTCGATACCAGGATGATCGACGGGAAAAAAGCGCTTCTGTTTGGCCCATATGCCGGGTTCTCTACGCGCTTCTTGAAGCACGGCTCGTTATTAGATCTGCCTTTGTCGATTAAGATCAACAATATACGTCCGATGATCGCTGCTGGCTTAGATAACCTGCAGCTGACCAAATACCTGATTGACCAGGTGAGGCAATCGCCAGAGGACAGGCTAGAAGCCTTAAAGGAATACTTACCAACGGCAAGGATGGAAGATTGGCAGCTTGAGACTGCCGGGCAACGTGTGCAGGTGATCAAGAAAGATGAGAAACATGGGGGTATACTAGAGTTCGGTACGGAAGTGGTGACAGCTGCCGACGGATCGATCGCGGCATTGCTTGGTGCTTCCCCGGGGGCGTCAACAGCGGTATCTATCATGCTGACTTTAATGGAGCGTTGCTTCCCTGAACGCGTCAATTCGCCAGAATGGCAACGTAAACTGCAGGATATGATTCCGTCGTACGGACAAAAACTGAGCGACAATCCTGAACTTCTGGACTCAGTCCGTAATGAAACATCCGCTGCTTTAGGACTACAGCCAAAGTCGGTGGCAGGATAGCCAAACAAATTCAGGTGTTAAGCGTTTGATGATAAACGCTATATGCCAAAGTGGTCTAAAATTGCCATTAGAATATTCGGTGTGCTTGTCTTGGTTGTGCTTGTTATGTATATGGCCATTGCGGCCTATGTTTACTTTAATAGGGAACAACTTCTCGTAAGTATAACAAAGAAATTAAATGAAAATCTGAACGGCAGGATGACCGTGGAAAGCATGGATCCAACCTTCCTGTCGGGATTTCCCTCTGTTTCCTTCAAACTAAAAAATGTGCTCCTTAAGGATCGGTATTGGGAAAAGCATCGACATACTCTGCTAAAAGCGGAAGATTTCGAAATCGCGGTAAACGCTTTAGCACTCGTAACGGGCACCATTGACATTAATAAGATCAGTATTCATAAGGCGGCCATCTATCTGTATACGGATAGTACGGGTTACAGCAACAGTTCAATATTCGGACGGGGTGGCAGCGGTACAGACAAGTCTGATCGTGGGGCGGGAGATCTTGAGATCGGCAGGTTAAATCTAAGTGACGTCGACTTTGTACTCGACAATCAGAAAGGTTATAAAAAGTTTCACTTTAACGTAGACAGGCTAAATGCGGCGGTCGACTACAACTGGTCGGACTGGACAGCAGATATTCGTTTGAAGACGATGGCCAGGAGCTTGGCTTTCAACACAAGAAAAGGAAGCTTTATTAAAGACAAGATACTGGAAGGGCCGTTCAAAATCAGTTATACCGCTAAGACAGGCATGCTGGAAGTTTGGCCTAATGAACTCAAGATCGGAAATCGCCCTTTTCTCATAAGTGGCCGTTTTGATACATCAGTGCCCGATACGCGGTTTGGAATTAATATTGAAGTCAACGATATACGCTGGCGCGAAGCCGCGGCTTTACTGGCCTCCAATATATCTGCTAAATTAAATATGTTTAACCTGGATAAGCCTATAGATGTATATTGCAATATAGCTGGGGATATGGGCCCGGGCGGTGATCCCACTATTAACGTAAAGGCGATCGTAAAAGATAACGTTTTAAGCAGTCCGGGTGGCGTGGTAAAGGGATGTGATTTTACCGGAACTTTCACGAATAAAAATCTCGCCTCTCAGCCGCAGGGGGACGAAAACTCGGCTATTAAACTCTATAAGTTCAGGGGCACTTATGAGGAGATTCCTTTTTCAATCGATACCGCGTCGATCGTGAACCTTGACGATCCGGTGGCTACAGGTGTGTTTAAGTCACGCTTCGCAATAATTAAGCTCAACAATGTGATAGGCGATAACATGCTTAAGTTTGGTGAAGGCACGGCGGATGTGACACTCGCATACAAAGCGGGTATTGTTGATTTTCAGCTCAACAAACCTTACTTGAAAGGGAAAGTTTCGATAACAAACGGTGATGTAACGTACGTTCCGAGGAAAGTGCGTTTTAAGAACACAGCAATCTCGCTTGATTTCACGGATAACGATCTATTCATCAGAAACATAAAACTGCAAAGCGGGAAAAGCAAGGTGTTTATGGAAGGTTCTATCAAAAACTTTTTGAACCTTTACTACAACGCTCCTGAAAAAATTGTCCTTAACTGGCAGGTAAAAAGTCCGGAGATACATCTGGGAGAGTTCGCGGGCTTTCTTGGAACCCGAAAGCCTAAAGCTAAAAGGCGAACACCGCAGTCAAATTTTTCGGACAACCTTAATGAGGCGTTTGAACGTAGTAACGTAGATATGAATGTAAGCGTCGACAAGCTTTACTATAATAAATTTCTGGCCAGCAATGTAAAAGCCATGCTGTTAGTTTCAGAATCTGGCATTCAACTCAGGAATGTCAGGCTCAGCCATGCCGGCGGGTCTTTAACTTTGAACGGTGCGGTGACACAGCAACGGGGAGTCAACCGTTTTGGCATCCGCACAGTATTGAATAATGTGGACGTGAAGCGACTTTTCTATGCGTTTGATAATTTTGGGCTAACGTCATTAACTGCAGCAAATCTCCAGGGTTTCATGAACGCGCAGGCTAAAGTAGGGGGGCTTGTGAACGACGAGGGCAAACTGGTCAGAAACTCGATGAATGGTAATGTATCGTTTCTTTTAAGAAAAGGTGTACTGAAAGATTTTGAACCGGTAAAGAACGTGGGCAAATTTGCCTTTCCGTTCCGGGATATGGATAATATTACATTCAGTGACCTGAAGGGGCGGTTCGACATACGTGGAGAGAAGATTATGATAAAACCTATGCAGATCAGTTCAAGTGTGTTGAATATGGACGTTTCGGGAGTTTATTCTATGAATGAGGGTACCAATATCGCGGTGGACGTGCCGCTCCGTAATCCAAAAAAGGATGAGGATCTCACAGATGAAAAGGAAATTAAAGCGCGGAGGATGAAAGGAATAGTGTTACATTTACTGGCAACTGATGGCGAGGATGGTAAAATAAAGATTAAACTGAATAAAAATCGCGACAAATCAAAAACTATATAATTATGAAACGTAATGCAACAGCCGTTTGGAATGGCACAATTAAAGAAGGTTCTGGTCATTTAACAACTGGTAGTAAAGTACTTGATCAGACCCAGTATTCTTTCAATAGCAGGTTTGCAGAAGGTATAGGTACCAACCCGGAAGAGCTTATGGCAGCAGCACATGCGGGTTGCTTCACCATGAAACTGAGCCTGGATTTAACTGAGGCTGGCTTCAATCCAGCGTCGTTGGAGACTACAGGCACCGTTACTATCGACAACGGGGTGATCACAAGTTCTAATCTTGTCCTCAAAGCAAGTATCCCCGGTATAGAGGAAGACAGGTTTCAGGAGATTGCCAAGGGTGCTAAAGAGAATTGCCCGGTGAGTAAGGCCTACAGCGTTGATATTTCACTGGATGCCACGCTGGTCTAGTACCTAAAAATGCCGAACCTAAATCCTCCTGTGCGAAAGCTCAGGAGGATTTTTTTATGGAACTGTTTGGGCGTAAAGGTGTATTTTGTATATTTTCGCAAGGCAACCTAAATATTTTTTAAACAAACAAACTAATGAGCAAGTCTATACTTGTTTTGAAGCTGGGTTCAGCTTCTATCACAACGCCTCAGGGAGAGATCGACGAAAGCGTTATTGCCGATATTACCAGACAGGTGGCTATCTTGAATGAAAAACACCACATTATCCTGGTGTCTTCAGGTGCTGTTGCGGCAGGTAAGCGTTATCTGACCAACTATCGCGGACGCATTACGGAGCGGAAAGCAGCTGCGGCTATTGGTAATCCGCTGTTGTTGAATATGTACGCTAAGTATTTCCAGCCCTATGGCATCTCCATTGCTCAAAGTTTGTGCGAACGGCAGCATTTTTCGAAAAGAGCGCAATTTCTTCAATTAAAACAAACTTACGAAGAGCTTTGGAAGAGCGGTATTATACCTATTGCTAATGAAAATGATGTTGTCAGTAACCTGGAACTTAGATTTTCTGATAATGATGAACTTGCCACCTTACTAGGTGTGGGTTTCGGCGCTTCTTTAATTCTTCTTGGCACATCTGTTCCTGGAGTACTGGATAGCGGGGGAGCGGTTGTAAGCCAGATTGACTCTATTAATGATGAAACATTCTCTCTTGCCAATAAAAAGACTTCAGACGTAGGATTAGGGGGTATGACTTCGAAACTCACCTTTGCTCATCTTGCATCGACGATGGGTATTGGTGTCGTAATATTTGGGGCCCGTACGCCGGATGGTGTATTGAAGGCTGTGGAACATCAAACAGGTACATATTGCAAGCCACGGAGCGCCTCGATCTCGGCCCGGAACAAATGGCTGGCGAGCGGAAGCCTGGTAACCGGTAGGCTGATGATAGATAGTGGTGCCTGCGAGGCTATCAGGAAGCGTAAAAGTTTGTTGGCAGTTGGCCTGAAATCAGTTATAGCGCATTTCTCTGACGGGGAAATATTTGAAATCGTAGATGAACAGGAGCAAATCGTTGCCGTTGCCCGGGCAAGAATGTCTTCTGAACGATTTACTTCTGAACTTAAGAAACATAACCTGGAAATCGCTAATGCCAGCGACATTGTGATATTATAATGAAAGTGATACAAGAACAACTGGATCGGGCACTGCGTGCAAAACCAGCAATAGCCGGCATGACAGATGCTGGCAGACAGGCTATTATAAGGCAATTGGCTCAAATGCTGAGCGCTAATAGCGGTGAGATCATCTCAGAAAACCTGAAGGACCTCGCGCGGATGAGTGGGGCGGATCCTAAATTCGATCGATTAAAGCTCAATGAAAGTCGTATTGCCGCGCTGCATGACAGTTTGTTGAAAATAGCGGCCTTGCCCGATCCCACTGGTTGCCTCATTTCGGAGCAGACACTGGATAATGGCCTCTTGGTTCAAAAGAAAACTGTAGCCCTGGGTGTTGTTGGTGTTATTTATGAATCGCGGCCTAATGTTACCGTTGATGTTGCCGCGTTATGTTTGCGTTCTGGAAATGCGTGCTTGCTTCGTGGTGGGCAGGATGCACAGTTCACAAATGCCTTTATCATTAGGCTTATACAAGACGTTCTCAGCAAGGCCGGCGTGAACAGGGATGTAGTGCAGCAGTTGCCTGCCGACCGAAAGTACATCCTTGACATCCTTAAGGCCAAACACTATATCGATGTGATTATTCCGCGTGGTTCTGCGCAGTTGATTAACTACGTCCGGGAAAATTCGCTGGTTCCCGTTATCGAAACCGGAGCAGGAGTATGCCATACCTATATAGAGCGAACGGCAGATATGCATAAGGCCGTAAACATTGTCGTGAATGCGAAGAGTTCGCGTCCGTCAGTTTGTAATGCATTGGATACAATATTGGTCGATGAATTCGTAGCTGCTGAATTTATCAAGGCTTTAGCCTTAGCTTTTTTACCATATAAAATCGAGGTTTTTGCCGACCCTTTAGGTTATGAATTGCTACATGAAGCCGGATATCCTTATCGTAAACGTGCAGGCGCGGAAGATTACGGGAGGGAGTTTTTGGATTTCAAGTGTTCCTTGAAAGTCGTGTCCGGATTAATTGAAGCGCTAGCACATATTGCGATGCATTCCTCGAAGCATTCTGAAGCGATTGTGACAGAAGATAACGAAGCGGCAGATCGTTTCCTGAATGAAGTAGATGCAGCAGCAGTTTATTTAAACGCATCAACACGATTTACAGATGGGGAAGTGTTTGGCCTGGGTGCGGAAATAGGGATTTCGACGCAGAAGCTTCACGCCCGCGGGCCGTTCGCATTAGAAAAATTAGTAACTGAAAAATGGATTATAAAAGGAGAGGGACAAATTAGATGAAACCTACATCAATAAAAGACATAGCGACCCGCGCTAAAGTTTCTATCACGACAGTTTCTTTCATTCTTAACGGGAAGGGCGAGAAAATGCGGATCAGCAGACCTGTCATCGACAATGTCCGGTCGATAATAAGAGAGATGGAATTCGTTCCGAACCAGGTAGCCAGAAGCCTGCGGACCGGAAATACCAAGACCATAGGCTTGATTGTGGAAGACATTTCTAACCCCTTTTTTGCCAGCATTGCGAGGAAGATTGAAGACAAAGCATATAAGCTTGGCTATAAAATCAGTTACTCAAGTACAGAAAACGATGTTCGCAAGGCCAAGGAACTGATCGACATGTTTAAGGCACGTAAGGTCGACGCTTATATTATAGCTCCGGTGCCGGGAATGGAGGCTGAAATAAAGCAGCTGGTGGGTGAGGGAATCCCTGTAGTCATATTTGACAGGAACCTGCATGACCTGGATGTCAATTTTGTTGGTGTAGATAATTTTAACGGAGCATATCTGGCTACTCAGCATTTAATAAACCAAGGTAAGAAGCATATCGGGTTTGTTACGGTTGACCTTGACGTTGATCAGATGAATAACCGCTTTCTGGGTTATAAACAGGCTCTGGCTGATGCTGGAATACCATTTAACGACGAGATTTACAGGGCAGTCGCGTTTGGTAGCAGTGATCTGGCTATCTCCGCTCAATTGATTGAGCTTTTCAGTGAACAACCTGAAATTGACTCGGTTTTATTTTCGACCAACTATTTGGCAATAAAGGGCTTGGGTGCATTAAAAGATTTGGATAGATCGCTTGGTCCCGACCTTGATATTGTATCTTATGACGACCATGACGTCTTTCGCTTGCATACACCGCCGATTAGCGTTATAGATCAGCCCATAGAAGATATGGCTGAAAAGATCATTGATATTTTATTACAGGAGTTGACCCGTAATAAAACGGAAAAACAAATAGAGCAGCGAAGTATGGTAAAAATTGTTCTGCAACCTCGACTTATTGAAAGGTGATTTAGAGGTTAAACCTCTAAATCACTAATAATATTTTTGATTTTTGAACTGAGTTCAGTATTGACTGCTGCAAAAGCATCCCCGCTGGCCAACGGCGCGTTAACACTGCAGTAGAATTTAATTTTAGGCTCTGTGCCTGATGGTCTTGCCGAAATGATGCTCCCGTCTTCGGTCACAAACTGAAGCACGTCCGACTTAGGTAAAGCTAACTGAGACTTACTACCTGATTTTATGTCGGTTTCGATTCCCAATTCGTAGTCTTTAAGCGTGATAACGTCTGAGCCTCCCAATTTCGCAGGCGGATTTGTTCTGAATTTTTCCATCATGGCTTTTATTTCTTCAGCGCCCGACTTACCCTTTTTGGTTATCGACACAAGCTCCTCTTTATAAAAGCCGTACTTCACGTACATGTCAAGTAGCGCGTCATACAAACTGCTGCCCCTATCTTTATAAAACGCAGTCATTTCAGCTATGAATGCACAAGAAATAACTGCATCCTTGTCGCGCACAAGCTCGCCGATAAGGTAGCCATAACTTTCCTCGCCCCCGCCTATAAAGGTCTTCTTGCCTTCAAGTTCGGTCATCATCTTGCCGATCCATTTAAAGCCGGTAAGTGTATTGTAACAGGTAACGTTCTTCGCAGCTGCTATGGTATCAATCAGGTTAGATGTCACAATCGTTTTCACAATATATTCTTCCCCGGTGAGTTTGCCTTTTTCTTCCCAGGCGCTCAATAGGTAATTGATGAGCAGGCTTCCAGTCTGGTTGCCGTTCAACAGCTCAAAATCTCCATTGCTGTTCTTTACTGCGATACCCACGCGGTCAGCGTCCGGATCTGTAGCCAGTACGAGGTCGGCGTCGATTTCTTTAGCTTTCTCCAGTGCAAGTGTAAGCGCTTCTTTTTCTTCCGGGTTGGGATATATTACTGTGGGAAAGTTTCCATCTGGTGTACTTTGTTCTTCAACCAGGGACACGTTTTCAAAGCCAAATTGCTTCAATGCCTGGGGGACAAGCGTAATACCGGTCCCGTGGATCGGAGAGAAAACAATCTTAAGATCTTTCTGCCGCGAGATCGCTTCGGGTGAAACCGACAGTGCTTTGATTTTATTCAGATAAAGCTGGTCGATATCTTCACCGATAAACTCAACATTCGCGTCGATGCGGTTAAAATTCACCTCATCTATGCTTGTTATCGCCGCAACCTCTTCCATCACCATTTTATCGTCCGGGGAAGTAAATTGTCCGCCGTCGGCGCCATACGCCTTGTAACCGTTATATTCTTTTGGGTTATGAGACGCTGTAAGCATTACGCCACTTTTACAGCCTAATTCCCGAATGGCAAAAGACAATTCAGGTGTTGGCCTCAGGGCGCTGAAGAAGTATACGTGTATGCCATTGGCAGAAAACACATCAGCTGTTACCTTTGCGAATACATCTGAGTTATTTCGGCTATCGTGCGCTATGGCTACTTTAATTTTTTCCGCAGGGTATTTCTTTAAAAGATAGTTGCTCAATCCTTGCGTAGCAGTCCCAATGGTATAACGGTTTATGCGGTTAGAGCCGGCTCCCATAATGCCCCTTAATCCACCGGTGCCAAACTCAAGGTTCCTGTAAAATGAGTCAGTAAGCTCAGTATAAGCCTGCTGATCCAATAAATCCTTGATTTCCTGCTTGGTAGCATCGTCATAATTACCATTTAACCACTCGTTTACCGTACGTTGGATTCCTGTTTCTAGCTGCATATTAAATTGTATCTTTTTTTATATGATGTTCTGGAAACAAATAAAATAATCTGAAGGTTTGTTGCGTATTTTATTTAATTTCACGCCCTAATATAGGTATAACATCATTTACATAATATAAACAGACGATAAAATTTAAATATTCCGAAAGAAAATGAAAGTATTAAAGTTTGGAGGAACGTCAGTAGGAAGCCCTGAGCGAATGAGAAGATTGCTGGATATCATTAATCCGGCTGAAGAGCAGATCGTAGTTCTTTCAGCAGTTTCCGGCACCACAAATAGTTTAGTCGAGATTTCAGCCAAACTTTTAGCAGAAGAGAAACAGAAAGCCTTTGATCTCATTGGAGCATTGAAGGAGAAATATAACGAGTTTGTGGCCGACCTCTTGCCTGAGGGGCAATACCGGCAACAAGGTCAGGAGCTGATCGACTATCATTTCGGCTTTTTGACAAACCTGGCGAGTGATCTTTTCACACCGTTGGAGGAAAAGGTTGTTCTGGCGCAGGGCGAGCTTTTATCTACCACTTTATATCACATTTATCTGAAGTCTATCGGCATTGCTTCGGTACTTTTGCCTGCGCTGGACTTCATGAAAATTGATGAAGACAATGAACCTGATATTCCTTATGCAACGACTCACCTTAAGCCTTTGCTGGATCAACATGCAGATAACAAGCTGTTTATCACTCAAGGGTTTATATGTCGGAACAGTTTTGGCGAAGTAGACAACCTCAGACGTGGCGGGAGTGATTACACGGCATCGCTCATAGGTGCGGCTATATTGGCTGAAGAAGTGCAGATATGGACCGATATTGACGGTATGCACAATAATGATCCGCGTATTGTAAAAGGGACTAAACCCATTGCCCATTTAACATTTGATGAAGCTGCTGAATTAGCATATTTTGGCGCGAAGATTTTGCATCCGCAGTCGGTATTTCCTGCACAAAAATATCAGATTCCTGTGCGTTTGCTTAACACTATGGAACCGGGTGCCCCCGGCACGATGATTTCCACTCAAAGCGAAAAAGGGAAAATTAAATCCATAGCTGCGAAGGACGGAATTACTGCAATTAAGATCCATTCAAGCAGAATGTTACTGGCTTACGGATTTTTAAGAAAGGTTTTTGAAATATTTGAGCGTTACAAAACACCGATTGATATGATTACCACGTCTGAGGTAGCCATATCATTGACAGTTGATATGACGGACAACCTGGAAGCAATTAAAGAAGAGCTGCTTGCATTCGGAACAGTAGAGGTTGACCGCGACCAGTCAATCGTTTGCGTAGTTGGAGATTTCAGTGCCGAAAAGCACGGATATGCGGCGCGTGTATTGGATGCTATCAAGCACATACCGCTGCGAATGATATCTTACGGCGGAAGTGATTACAATATTTCATTGCTAATTAATACTGAGGATAAGGCGGAAGCGCTGAAAAGTCTGCATAACCGGCTTTTTGACTAACGCCGTTTAAGCCAAAACAAAACTGCAGCTACAATTAGCAATAACAGAATAAAAAATCGTTTTCGCTTATTGTACTCATAAGTGCTGATCCGCCCATTGCGATAGTCGATATAATTACCTGCGTAGATAAGTGCGCAAAATACAATAAAACTGATAATAAGAAACTTAAACACGATGTTTTCTTCTAAAGATATTTCTGATTTTGCTGAGCTGGAAACCCCATTTTACTACTATGATCTCAACCTGCTTCAGCAAACTTTGCTAGCTTGCGCCGACGCGGCTAAGGTATATAATTTTCATGTGCATTACGCGATGAAGGCAAACTTTAACCCGAAGGTTCTGGATGCGATAAAGCTCGCCGGACTGGGTGCTGATTGTGTAAGCGGTGGCGAGGTAAGTAAAGCTTTGGAGGTAGGTTTTGATAAGCGTAAGGTCGTTTTTGCTGGTGTGGGTAAATCTGATAAGGAAATTGTAGCCGCGCTAAACAGCGATATCTTCTGTTTCAATGTTGAATCCATCCAGGAACTGGAAGTCATTAACGGACTTGCTGAAATACATGGAAGGCGTGCCCGGGTTGCGATTCGTATCAATCCGAATGTAGATGCTCATACACATCATAATATCACTACTGGGCTGGATGAGAACAAGTTCGGGATCAATTCGTGGGATTTACCGGCATGTGCCGAGATGCTTAAACAATCGGCTCAGCTCGACTTTGTTGGTATTCACTTCCACATCGGCTCACAGATTACCAATCTTGACGTATACAAAAACCTTTGTGTACGCGTTAACGAGTTTGCTTCATGGTTTGAGGAGCGTGGGTTTCTTGTTAAAGTTCTCAACGTTGGGGGTGGACTGGGTATTGACTATCATAATCCGGACAATCAGATTCCTGATTTTGACGCCTATTTTAAAATATTCCGTGATTTTCTGGAAGTTCGGCTTAATCAGGAGGTGCATTTTGAACTGGGGAGGGCACTGGTAGGTCAATGCGCATCACTGGTAAGCCGAGTTCTATATGTGAAGAATGGCAAAAAGAAGAATTTTGTCATACTTGATGCTGGTATGACTGAACTGATGCGTCCGGCACTTTACCAGGCCTATCATCAGATTGAAAATCTGAGCAGGAGAGAGCACGTTCAGCTAGCCAACTTGATAAAATATGATATTGTAGGCCCAATTTGCGAGAGTACTGACTGTTTTGGGAAGGAAGTGGAGCTTCCGGAAACCTTTCGTGGCGATTTCGTTACGCTAAGAAGTGCGGGGGCATATGGAGAAGTAATGGCTTCCAATTACAACCTCAGAAATGAGCTGAGGTCAGTATACACGGTTAATGAGCTCGCGGACTAAACGCGAGCTCTATTCTTCAAAGAAATCAAGTAGTCCGCCAATGAAATATTCATTCAATCCTTCGGTAAAGTCAGCATAATCTTGGTCTGGGATATTCGTCTGAACAAATTCCATCGAAGTTCCCTTCTTATCCTCATGAAGTTTTATGGTAACAATTGATGCTTCCTCCTGGTCGCCGAAGTACCACTGCTGAACGATTTTTTTGCCATATTCAAAATCGAGGTTTTTGCCGCTTATGTCTCCATCCCACAAGGAAAATTCTGTGTCAGGGGCATCCGTAAACACAACTTCTGCTCCTGTCCATAGTTGTATGCTTTGTGCCTTGGTTAATGCCAGGTACACTTCCTCCGGTGAAGCGGTTATGTAGGTATATCTCTTAAATGTTCTCATGTTCTATTTCAGTAGCTTTTATCTCTACCTGAGGTTTCTGCTCATAAAGGTTTGTATAATATACACCGAGTGCCGACTGCCATGCAAATTTAGGATATGTGAACACAAATGTATCCCTGACTCGTTCAGATTTTAACAAATATAAAATCCAGGCAAAGCTGTAAAGAGTACCAAAGATCACCTGAACTACCGCTTCGGGTGTTGTAAAAGATACGTTTTGAGATCTGTTGATCAGCCCGCCTACCAAAAAGTCCGACAGCAAGAGTACTATATTGATCGCTGTCAGAATGATGAAATGTTTCGGAAATTCTCTCCTGCGCTGAAAGAAAATCACCATGCAAAATATACTGTACGTAAAGAGGATTGAAAACAGAATTGTTTCAAGCAGGAAATAAGATTTGAGTGGAAGAGCCCAACTACCAAAGCTTGTGATGTTCATCCATACTGTCTTGTTGAATACACCCGAGTTCAAAACTCCATGTATCAGTAGAATTGGGAGAACTACGATACGTATTGCAAGCAATATTAACCAGCCTTTGATCTCTGTTGCATTCGCAATAGCGTTTACATTAAAAGTGCTCGGTGTTTTAAACAGCCGGAAAAAGATAAAACCCGAGACCGCGGCAGCAAGCATATACGTGATCGCGGTAAATTGATTCGGGCCAGTCGCTGTTTCAGCGTTTATGCTTCGTCTGACGTAATGAGTCAGATATTCGTCGATCTTTTTCACATCTTTTGCGTATGCTCTGGCTTTATCGGAAGCTAAAAAAGAAGACATGTTTCGATAAGTATAACTAAATCTTAATTCCCGGTCTCGCTGACTGGTGTAAATATCAAAATGGTAGTCGCCGGTTTCAACCTGAAAACTGTCTTCAGATGGACTGACATCGTAAGGCATATCTACAAAGATATTCTGCTCCACATTCAAGTCTTCATCTAGCAAAACGGGCGACAATCTGGCGCTTATCGGGATCTTCCGAAGATTAGCGTTGATAATATCACCATAGAAATAAACCACCTTGTCTTTTATTTCGTCGTTGTCTGCCCAGATATTCTTGATTTCATACGATTCAGTAACTTCGATGGTATTCGATTCTTCATGATCTTCTACTTTTAGCGATTCTGCGACTGAAATGTCTGGATACATATTCTCGAAGTATTCAAAGAAATTTTTCTCCATGCCGTCAAGACCAGATTCGGCCAACTGCTCACGAAATGTGTCGGCGTAATTGCTCGTATATATACTGGTTACAACCAGGTTAGTTGTTGCGTTAGTGGTAGTGTCTGCCAAATTAAAGCGCAAATTACTGGTTAATTTCCCGAGAGTTTTTCTTTCAATCAAATCCAGCTTATTATTTCCTTTTTTCAGGACCAGGACATATCCATAGGGCGGCGGATAGAAGTCGTCGAATCCGCCACGTTGGTAACTCATTGTCGGATCAATCCATGTGTAATAATTATCAAGGTTAACTACTACAATGACATGGTTAAAGGCAAATGGGCTGGGTAATGATTCATTGGTCTTAACTGTGGTATAAGTATTTGCATATACCAGGCTGGCATCAATTCCCTTGGCTTTCAGCAGTTCTACCAGGAGGAGTGACTTATCCTTACAATCGCCATAGCGCTGGGTAAGGATCTTTTCCGGTGGGTTTGGCTTGTGCGAATAGATTCCTGTTTCTATACCCATGTATCTGATCTCATCCTGCACAAATCGGGTAGCAAGTGTGATGTACTTCTTCTTATCATCGCCGGCCAGATCAGACAAATCTTTAACCTTCGTTTTCAACAGTATCGAATTACTTTCTGGATAATGACTTACATTCAAACCCCACTCTACCACTTCTGACCAGTTTTTATACTCCGATACTGCTGTCCGGCTAATGGGGTTATACCAGGACGGTTCATAATCCACCGTTCGATGAGTTTTTGTTAGCGTACTTTCCCATTCATAGATACGCATGCCTGCTTTTTGTGAAACGCGTCCAGGCGTCTTATTTCCAAAGTCTTTTAACTTTATTGCTCTTTTGTTTGAAAAAATTATATTGGTATAAAGATGGCCAATGCTACTTCCGCCCTCAAAATATAAGGTGTTAGCGTACTTCTTTCCATATATTGGATTTGTACCTTTCAATGTATATGCAAATTCAATACGGTCGCCCTTTCTTACATCTTCTATGAGAAAAAAAGCGTCATATGTGCCACTATATATAAATCTGGAAAGTTCCTTTTCCGTCTGAAGCACCTTAAAATTAGCTTTGTTTAGTTTGTCGAAAGCCTTGCCTCCTCTCCACAAAATGACTTTGTGGAAAATCAACTTCTGAAAGCTCGGGTCGTATTCAACGCTTATCTGGGAGCCATACTGAACCCCTGCATCCGAGACGATTTCACGAATGACACGACTGTACTCTTCGTGAAGTTCGGCATGATTCTGATTTTCAACGAACGATAAAAAATACCCATCCGATATATCTTTAGAAGCCGGCCTGGTGTTTTTTGGTTCAACCTTGACAAGCCATGTGGGAAACTCGCGGTCGATTGAAAAGTTCTTCTTCTGTGCCACAGAAGAAAGACCAGGAAGTAGTAGAAATATTAGGACAACGGCGAATAAATTCCGGATGAGGAAATTCAGCAGGCATCTGTTGCAAGATGAGAACGTTATTAAAAGCATATAAATCAGAAATTGCTAATTTAATAAATTACTTGAAAGCGTTCAATCCTGTAATATCCATTCCCGTAATTAACAGATGAATATCGTGTGTGCCTTCGTAAGTAACAACTGACTCGAGGTTCATCATGTGACGCATCACCGAGAACTCACCCGTGATCCCCATCCCGCCCAGGATCTGTCTGGCATTTCTGGCGACGTCAAGCGCCATTTCCACACTGTTACGTTTTGCCATCGATATTTGTTCAGGAGTGGCGCGCCCTTCGTTTTTTAAAATCCCGAGCCGCCAAACCATAAGCTGGGCTTTAGTGATTTCGGTGATCATCTTGGCAAGTTTCCTTTGCTGCAATTGAAAGCTACCTATAGGGCGGCCAAACTGCAGGCGTTCCTTCGCATATCTCAAAGCGGTATCATAGCAATCCATTGCAGCACCTATGGCACCCCAGGCGATTCCAAAGCGGGCTTGGTTTAGACAGTCGAGCGGACCCTTCAAACCGATGGTGTCGGGGAGTATATTTTCTTTTGGAACCCGGACCTGATCAAAAACCAATTCACCTGTAGCTGAAGCGCGCAAACTCCATTTGCCATGAGTTTCTGGTGTGGAAAATCCTTGCATGCCACGCTCCAGTATCATTCCTCTAACTTTTCCTTGTTCGTCTTTCGCCCATACAACCGCAATATCGGCAAACGGAGCGTTAGAGATCCACATCTTCGCACCATTGAGAAGATAATAGTCTCCCTGATCTGTAATCCGGCTGATCATTCCGCCAGGGTTAGATCCATGATCAGGCTCGGTTAGCCCAAAACAGCCCATTAGCTTTCCGCTGGCAAGTGCCGGAAGGTATTTCCTGCGCTGCTTTTCTGTACCATACCTGAATATCGGATACATCACAAGAGAGCCCTGCACGGAGGCTGTCGACCGTATGCCTGAGTCACCCCGCTCGATCTCCTGCATCAAAATCCCGTACGATATATAGTCAAGTTCTGCTCCGCCGTATTCGGCGGGTATTGTTGGCCCAAATGCTCCAAGATCTGCCAGACCATTAATCAGTTGCTTTGGGAATTCCGCACGCTGGGCATAATCTTCAATTATGGGGCTGAGTGCTTTTTTTACCCATTCACGTGCTGAGGATCTTACCATTTTATGTTCCTGGGATAGTAGATCATCGAGAGCATAGTAATCGGGCGATTCGTACAGGTCTTTTTTTGTGTGAATGTTCATTTTTAAGCTATATTTGGCTGGTCGGTACCAGCCAAAGTTAATGAATTCGCAAAATTTTACCCAAACTGTCGCCCTGCGCGACGTAAAGTGTTATGCCTATCACGGCTTTTATCCTGAGGAACAGCTTACGGGGATCTATTTCAGTGTCGACATAGTGGTCAATTTTGTCCCTAACGGCGACACAGAGGATATAGAGCAGACTGTAAACTATGAGGTTCTTAATAATATTATTATTGAAGAGATGCAGCGGACTCAGAAGATGCTTGAGACCGTTGTACGCAGGATTATAGATCGTGTAATCTCTGGTTATCCCTTTTTACGCACTGCTGAAGTCAGTATTAAAAAGCTGAGTCCGCCGATGCCAGGGCAGGTTGGACACTCTTTCGTACAATTAAAATACTGTTCAGACAACAACTGAATATCATGCTATACAACTCCGTCACCGAGGAAATTCTTGAAAAGATTCGTCATACTGCAGGAACTGCCAATGTCTTTGTAGATGATGAATCACTTGAAAAATATGCACAGGATGAAACAGAAGATCTGAAATATCGTCCGGAAGTAGTGGTGAAGGCTGAAACTCCTGACGTGATTGCCGCTTTACTCAAACTATGTAATCTTTACAACATTCCTCTGACCCCGAGAGGGGGAGGTACAGGACTGAGTGGCGGCGCTTTGCCGATACATGGCGGTATCCTGCTTTCTATGGAGCGCTTTACAAATATCATAAATATAGATACGGCAAATCTGCAAGCTGTTGTTGAACCGGGCGTTATCACCGAAGAATTTATAAATGCAGTAGGGGAGCACGGTTTGCTTTATCCTGTAGACCCGTCCAGTAAAGGGTCCTGCTTCATAGGTGGAAACGTGGCGCATTGTTCCGGTGGACCGCGCGTGGTAAAATATGGCACTATCCGGGAGTATATTCTGAATCTGGAGGTCGTACTGCCTTCGGGGGAGATTATCTGGACCGGGGCCAATACGCTGAAGTATGCTTCGGGATATAATCTTACACAATTAATGATCGGATCGGAAGGCACATTGGGTATAGTAACGAAGATTGTGACCAAACTGATTCCGAAGCATCAGCATAGCGTGCTCATGCTCGCAGAATTCTCCGGGAACGAAACGGCGTGTGCGGCAGTTTCGGCGATATTCAGAGCTGGTGTGACCCCTTCGGCGCTAGAATTCATGGAGCGAAAAGGGGTTGAATGGGTGATCCGCTACGACGATATCCGCTTTGACGTTAACCCCGGGGTGGAAGCTTATTTACTTATAGAGCTGGATGGTGACAATATGGACAACATCTTTCAAGATTGTGACAGGGTAAACGAGGTGCTCGAAGCATTTGGCTGCAGTAACGTGTTATTCGCAGATACTGCTATGCAAAAAGAGGAGTTGTGGCGTATGCGCCGTACGATGGCTGAATCAGTCAAATCCAACTCCGTTTACAAAGAAGAGGATACTGTGGTGCCTCGGGCAGCTCTTCCCGAACTTATTAAGGGAATAAAGGAAACGGGCAGTCGATATGGATTCGATAGTATTTGTTACGGACATGCCGGCGACGGAAATCTGCATGTAAATATTATCAAGGCTGGCATGAGTGATTCCGACTGGAAGGAGAAATTAAAAGATGGTATCGCAGAGATTTTTAAACTCACAACGGCATTAGGCGGAACGATATCCGGCGAGCATGGTATCGGGCTTGTTCAAAAAGAATATATGCCGATCAAATACTCTGAAGTACACCTCGGAATTATGAGGGCTATTAAGAGCGTATTCGATCCTAATCATATCCTTAACCCGGGAAAGATCTTTTAATGTTCGTTTAGCTGCTCAAAAATCAGCATCTTATTTCTTTCGTTATGAGGTATTTGCACTGGTGCGTTCTGCACATAGCTGAAGGCTACACAGACGGTTTTTCCTTTACTGCATATGACCTCATCGTTGTTCTTCTGCTTTACGAAGAGGTATTCTAACTCAAAACTTGTATTTCCTATTTTCGATGTGCGCACATATATGCTGATCTTGTCGTCAGGCAGAATTGGAACAATATAATCGAGGCTTGCCCGGGCTATAATAACCCCTGTCTTTTTCCAATCCCATTGTATGGCCTGTTTCCAATATTTGCTTCGGGCGATTTCCATGAAAGTGAAATACGCGGCGTTATTTACATGCCCCATCATATCAAAATCCGCAAACCGGGTTTCTATCGTAGTCTTATACTTGAATGTGTCTACATCGATCTCCGTACTTTCTTCTGTCGTTTTGTCTTGTTGTTTTTGTTTTTTACGCCAAAATGTCTCAAAAATCATAGAAAAGCTTGTTGGTATAAGAGTTGACTAACGTTGTTAGGTAGATAATAAAATTGAAACTTAATAAGAATAAACAATGACACTAGTAAAATTTAACAACCGTACCAGAAACACCGCACCTTATTTCAACAATGTATTCGATTCTTTGTTTAGCGAAGCGATAAATAAAAATCTGACCGTAAATAAAGTGCCTGGCGTAAACATTCTGGAAGATGAGCAAGGTTATAAAATTGAACTTGCAGCTCCGGGTATCGGGAAAGAAGATTTTCAGATCAACCTTGTCAAGAATACGTTGACGATATCGTCAGATAAAAAACAGGGCGAGACAGAAGAAAAGAAGAATTTCACCCGGAAAGAATTTGAGTATACCTCATTTTCAAGATCTTTTGTGTTACCTGAAAGCGTAAATACGGACAGTATCGAAGCCCATTATCAGGATGGTATACTCCGTATTTCTATTGGCAAAGAAAACAGTCAGTCACAGGTGCGGGATATTAAGGTTTCTTAAAAACCAGCTTGACATAAAAGGCAGCACCTTAGGTGCTGCCTTTTTTTATTTCTGTTCCATTCGAAGCAGTTCCTGTTTTAATTCCTGCACACGTTGCTCGTATTGTCTGCTCTCCAGATAAAAATATATCGCAAAAGCCAGGAATATCTTGCCTAGCAAAAAAACAATGAGGAACAGCCAGCGCCAAATTTTATGCACACGCATATGACTGGAGTTGCCTTCAACCTCAATATAGTTCTCCCTGGAATTCGTGTTGCTCCTGCGGTCTTTACTCCGACCGTCAGGATATGGGCTGAATGGAGTCTGAATAAGTTCATTAACGCGGTCTTCAATTTTATTGAAGGTAGACGGAGGCGGAGGTACTCCCAAATTCATAGTAATATGACTTATATCTGCTTCAATCTCCTCCATAGCCAAAGCTACTTGAGGGAATCTTTCCTTAAGATGCATCAATTCCTCAATCTCCTTGTCGGATGCCGAACCAAGTAAGTAACTTTCAATTACTCCACTCTCTATATACTTATCAATCTCCACAGTTTTAAGAAGCACATGCTACACGCCTAAAGTACGGTCTTTTATCGAACCCGGCAAAACATAAATTGAATCTCCGGGTGGATGCTAATCTACATACTTAATGTTTAACTTTGAGTGATGAAATGTTTTTTGTTCCACATACTTCTTTTGATATTTACTACAACCGGATTTGCACAGGTTAGCTACACTAGTGCCATACTCGATCAGGAACCATATTTTGCCAGGTACGCTGCCAAGCCCTCAGATTCCCTGTTTCAGAAAGATATACAGATCATACGTGGTTCTGTAAAACTCGATAGTATTGATGCTGAAATACTAAAAGCACCGGTTTTGGCTGCACTGCTTGTTGAGCAGGTGCGGAAAGGCAAGCCTGCGACATACCGCACTATTATAGAGTTTATCACTTTGTTCAAAACAACGCCTGCGTACCAAGATTTTCGCACAGGTGTTCTCCTCTATAAGAAGTTAGAAGCCATAAAGGTAAACCTGGATCATTGGGATGATGATAAAATGCTATTTGTGAGGCTTGGCTGGACTGAGAACGACCTTGAGGATTTTAAGAGTTTTATAGAGAAACAGCAACCAAAACAAATGACCTACAAGGATGCCTATGTCCAATACATGAAAGAAATTGAATCTCTATAAATAAAGAAGGCCCCGTTTCAGGGGCCTTCCAGAGAGTTTCTTTTACTTAATTGATTACAGCAGCAAAACCACCATTACGAACCATCTTCACAGGTATCGAGTCGCCGGCTTTAACCTGTATTGTTTTCTTTCTATAATCCATGGCCTGTCTGCCGGCATTAATTCCGTCCTCAAAGTACGTCATCGTGTACGTACGTCCCTTTTCCAGGAAGTCGAGCGCTACCGATATATTTCGCTCCTCTTTCTTGCCATTCGTCATACCGCCAATGTACCATTTGTCCCCTTTGCGTTTTGCTACAACAGCGACTTCACCTACCGTAGCTTCAAGAGCTTTTGTTTCATCCCAAGTAGTCGGCACTTGAGTGATAAACTCAGTACATTCCTGGTTTTTATAATACAATGTCGGATTATCCGCGAGCATTTGCAATCCACTCTCAAAAATCACGAACAATGCAAGCTGATAAGCCCTTGTGCCAATACTGGCGGCATTCGGCCGTTCGGCACGATAGACATTCGGCTGCATGCTGATCATTGCGCCCGGTGTGTAATCCATTGGGCCGACCGCATTTCGCATGAATGGAAGGAAAATACTGTTGTCAGGATAGCAGCCACCCATCTGCTCCATACCCCGCACACCTTCGTAAGAAATCACATTCGGGTATTTATATTCCAATCCCGCGGGTTTAAAGGAGCCGTGGAAATCAACAAATAGTTCATGTTTAGCGGCTTCTTTTGCAACATTTTCATAGTAATTAACCATCCACTGATCGCTGCGATCCATAAAATCGATTTTGACACCCTTAACTCCCCAGTCTTTAAAGGTCTTAAACAAATCCATGTTGTTGTGAACAGTAAGCCATGTAAGCCACAAAACGACGCCGACATTTTTTTCTTTTCCGTAGCGGATGAGCTCATGAACATCAACTTTCGGATTTGGCGTGTAAGGATCACGCGTGCTGTTGGCCCATCCTTCATCCATGATGATGTATTTCATGCCGAACTTTGCAGCAAAATCAATATAATATTTATAAGTCTCAAGGTTGTAACCGGCAACAAAGTTTACATCCGGGCCGTAAGGGGAGGCGTCATTCCACCATTCCCAGCTCACCTGACCTGGCTTCACCCAGCTAGGGTCTTTGATCACACTTTTCGAAGCGAGCTTCAGTGTCATGGTGTTTTCCAACAACTGCTTATCCTCTTTTGTAATCACAAAGTACCGCCACGGGAAAGTCCTTGATCCGGTTGTTTTCGCAATATAGTCGGCCTCTTTCAAGATCTTAACACTACGGTCGCCATCATCACCGAACTCAAGCGGAACTTTAGGAAAAGTTGCGGCCATGCCGTTATCACCTGTACCCTTTAAAAACATACAAGGATAGTCAGACAAATCAGATTCGCTGATCAGTACCTTATATTTCTTTTTCGTGTCAATAAGAACAGGAAGCGTAGACATCTTATTTTCCGGCTTCCAATCTTTAGAGGCCAAATGTGTGTATATCTCTTCGTAAGCTGTCTTAAACCCGCCAGCCTGTTGAAGGTGTAAGGCATACTCGCCAGGGAAATTTACAGAGAAGTCTTCGTTTAATATTTCTATCGAGCCTTTCTTCTTAGTTATAAAACGGTATGCTACACCCTCATCGAAGGCGCGGAACTCTACCGCGTAATCTCCTTTGAAATTCAGTAGCAAAGAGTTGTAGTCGTTCTTTACGGAAGCATATTTTAGCGCAATATAGGGTTTCAAAACCTCATTACCCTTAAGCCTTTTCGCGCTCAACAGTCTGGGGTTACTGCCCAGCGTTTCGTTTTTTAAATCCAGCGCAAGATGGTTTTTTTCAAGAAGAGTTTCGCCGTCGCAGGAAACCGTGTAATAAATCCTGTCGGCTATGTTGAGGGATACCTTAATTTCTCCATTCGGCGAAGACAACTCCTGTGTCTTGCTCTGGGCTTGTAAGCCCGTACAAATACCTGCAACAGCGATCAGCAGCAGTAACAATTTTTTGTTAAAATTCATTTTGTGTTTATTGGTTGGTTAATAGATGCATAGATATGCACGGCCTTAAAGGTAGCAATTCATTTTTATTATTCTTAAATTACCCTTCTATTAGCCCCATTAGTTTTGTTATGAAACTCCATCTCCGTACCATACGCCTGCTTTGTTTGTTTCTGCTCGGTGTTTGCCAGGCTGCCTTCACTCAGCCATCTGTTACGCCTTCCACGGCCTTAAGTCATTATGTGAACAAGGCCGACAACGCTTATCAGTGGCAGATGCGCGACAGTTACGAGGTAGGCGGCGTCAGGGCGTATCGCATACTTCTCACTTCCCAGCAGTGGCGCTCACTAACCTGGAAGCACGAACTTATAGTTTTAGTGCCTCCTGGTAAAATAAAAGAGGATGCTCTGCTGTTCATAAGCGGTGGCAGCGTCGGAAAGGAGGGTTTGCCTAACTGGTCATCTTCAGGTGACGCTGCACTAAAGATGTTTGCAGGTATTGCCAGCCAAAACGGGGCTATTGTTTCTATGCTCAAACAAACGCCCAATCAGCCACTTTTTAACGGATTGTATGAAGATGCATTGATCTCTTATACGCTGCATCGTTACAAATCCGACAACGATTACACATGGCCTTTGCTCTTTCCCATGGTTAAGTCGGCCTGCCGTGCCATGGATGCGGTACAGGAATTTTCGAAATCTGAGCTTCAGCATTCTCTCAAGGGATTTGTCGTATCCGGGGCATCAAAGAGGGGCTGGACCACATGGCTGACCGCTGCCACGGATAGCCGCGTAAAAGGCATAGTACCAATGGTGATTGACATGCTCAACATACCTGTTAGCATGAAATACCAAATTACCAATTGGAACGATTATAGTCCACAGATCCAGGATTATGTAAAACTAGGCCTGGTGCAGGACATGGGTTCGGGATTAAGTAATGACCTGGTACAAATGATCGATCCCTACAGCTACAGGAAGGTCTTGACAATGCCTAAATTAATGATCATGGGAACCAACGACGAGTACTGGACCGTTGACAATGTGAAAAACTATTTCAATGAACTTTCCGGCAACAAACAGCTTAAATACGTAGCCAATGTCGGCCATAACCTTGGTGATTTTCAGGAAGCCGCGGATGCGCTCAGCGCCTTCTTCGGATATACAGTTGACCATAAGGACTATCCGGTTTGCAGCTGGAAGTTGGCCGTGTCGCAGTCGTCCTTAAAACTCGACGTGGCCAATAGCGGCGGTAAAGTCACAGAGGTTACGTTGTGGGAGGCCAGTTCGCCCGATCGCGATTTCAGAAACGACAGATGGAGCAGCAGACCTCTTAAAATCGCTGGTGCGAAGCGGTTTATCGTCAGCGAAACCTTGCCGTCGAAAGGTTATAAGGCTTTTTATCTGGACCTGAAATATATTAATGAACAGGGGCGTGCTTACAGGCAAAGTACCAGGGTGTTTCTGCTCGGCAGCAGCGGTGTTTTATAGTATTCTATATAAAATCCTATATTTAGCGAATAACCAAAACCTAAATTTGAATGAAAAAGTCAACCCTGACCATGTTTTCGGCATGCCTCATGATCTCTGCCTGCCTGAGTTTCAGCTGTAGTAAAAAAGAAAAGCCTACTCCCACCGAACCAGAACCAGAAAAGCCCATCAAAGAAGAGCCAAAGCCTTTGATCGAAGAAAAGGACATCACGAGTCTCGCTACTTTATTTGTCAGCACAGAAAACCAGTTCGGCAAGGCGTCCAAGGAAGGGTCGCCTAAATTGATTGATAATGATAAAGCGACAAAGTATCTTATACAATCTTACACCCCTGCATTTTACATTCAGTTTTCATTTGCTGAGCCAAAACTTATTGCGTCGTACGCATTCACGTCCGGCGATGACGCCGATGGGAGGGATCCCGAAAACTGGACCGTTACAGGTTCGCTCGATGGAAGCACCTGGGTACAGTTGGATAAGCAGGACTATGAATTCTTTCCCGAGCGTACGCAAACAAAGCGGTATTATTTTGTTAATCCTACGGCTTACAAATATTACCGGGTAAACATAACAGGAATTCGGGGAGGGGGCCTGTTCCAACTATCGGAACTCCGACTTTTCCAGATGCCATCGAACCTCCAGAAGGTGTTGCCATTCAGTACCACGGAAACGATTACAGCGGGCAAGAACACGCTGATATTTGTTAATAAATCAAATCTTCTTACGCTTCCGGTCAAAAACGGCCTCATTAACGTTTTCAAAGAGAACTATCAGCGTATGGCCGACCTTTATAATCCTGACGCTAAAACGAAAGTGGTATTTGTCGTAGATGCGGCATACGAAGGCGTAGCCGCTGCTTTCGGTGGGGCAGTGATCCGTTACGACCCCGACTGGTTCGTAAGTAATCCGACAGACCTTGATGTAGCTACACATGAGCTAATGCATGTGGTACAGTCCTATCCCTACGTAGCCGATGCAGGCTGGGTAACTGAAGGTATCGCCGACTATGTTCGTTTTACGCATGGACTTACAAATCCGGTCGCTAAATGGACGCTGCCTGCATTTTCAAGCAATCAGTCTTACAAAGATGCTTACCGGGTAACTGCAAGATTTTTTCTATGGCTGGAAAAAAATGGATACGAGGGCATTGTTATAAAGCTCGATAAAAGTATGCGTACTGCAGCCTACACCACAGCAACGTTCTGGCCTGCAAATACAGGGAAGACGATCGACCAGCTTTGGGCCGATTATGCCGCTAATCCGAACCAGATTTAGTCAGATCAGATGCAACCTGCTCGGGTGTGTACATCCCTTGTTTATTGCCAAAACTATTGGTGATAAAAACAACCACCTGAGCGATGTCAATATTGGCCATATCCTCTGCTGCCGGCATTTCATTCTTACCATGTTTGATCAGTGCCGGCAGCTGATGTTTGTTAGACTTCATCCAGACGGTGTCCGTAAGCGGAGGATACAAATCAGCCAAACCCTCGCCCTTTGATCCATGGCAGTTCTGGCACTTTTTTATATAAAGGTCGCGGCCGTTGGTATAATAGATGTCCTGCTGTAATTGCTCCGTACTCTGGCAGGAGGCTGCAATGAGACAAAAAGTAAGGCAACCTCCAAGTACGCCCGCAGTCCTGAATTTAAGCCTCAGATGCATGATCGTTAATTCTTAACTTCTTTCAGTAAAACCGGAATATCCTTCCTTAGCTGCGCTACCTGTTTGTCATCCGTGCCGTCGTACACGCCTCTGATCTGTCTCTTGCCGTCTATCAGCACAAAGTACCCCGCATGCACGTAATTTTCTTTAGCAGTACTGTCTTCCATCACAGTAACCAGGTAGTCCTTTTCTGCAATGGTGTAAACACTGTCTTTACTGCCATACACAAACTGCCAGCGACCATCATCAACGCCGAGTTTTTTTGCGTAACGCTTCAGTGCAGAAGGCTTATCATATTTGAAATCAATAGTATGGGATAAGAACATCAGCTCAGGTCTGTCCTGAAAGTCCTCATATAGATCCTTCATATTGCGGTGCATGATCGGACATATGGTGGTGCAGGACGTGAAAAAGAAATCAGCAATGTAAATCTTGTTCCCGAAGGTTTTGTTCGTAATGGCTACACTATCCTGATTCAGGAAACTGAAGTCGGAAATCGGCTTCTGGCCTAGTACCGGCAGAGGCTTTTCTTCTTTGCACGATGGCAAAAGGATTGGGGAAGCGAGGATCAGAAGGCAGGCAAGGAAGTTAAATAATTTCATATGATGTGATTTCAAAGTAAGAGAGACGCACAAATGTAGTTTGTTTTCTACAATTTAAAGTCAAGGAGTGCGTTACTTTTGTACCTTTGCACAAAATTTCTGGGCAGTTGGCTAACTGCCCGATTATTCATAGATACACACACTGAATGAGAATAAGGAAAAACGCAGTGATTACTGCTGTTGGTGGTTACGTTCCAGATACAGTTTTGAGCAATCATGACCTTGAAAAAATGGTGGATACCAATAATGAATGGATTGTTGCGCGCACGGGGATTAAAGAAAGAAGGATTGTGAACGATCCTGAAATTGCCACTTCAGATATGGCAGTCAAGGCTCTGAATCGGTTGATGGAGGAAGGCAATGTGTCTCCCGACGAGATAGACTGCGTTATTGTCTCCACTTCTACACCTGATTATGTGATGGTTTCTACGGGTAGCATGGTATGTGAAAAGGCCGGGCTCAAGAACGCCTGGGGTATAGATACTAACGCGGCTTGCAGCGGATTCCTTTACGCACTTACGTTGGGGGCGAGTATGATAGAAAGTGGTCGCTGTAAAAAGGTCGTGGTTATCGGTGCCGATAAAAACAGCGCAATTGTAAACTATACCGACCGCAACACTTGTATTCTCTTCGGAGATGGTGCCGGCGCAGTATTGCTTGAGCAAACAGAAGAACCCGTAGGTCTTATGGATAGCTTCTTTCGTACGGATGGGTCTGGCAAGGAAAATTTGATCGTCTCAGCTGGCGGCTCAAGGTTCCCTGCTTCACAGCAGACCCTTGACGATAAGTTACATTACGTACGCCAGGATGGCCGGGTCGTATTCAAAGCAGCCATTCAGGGGATGACCGACACTTGTAATGAAGTGCTGAAAGCCAATGATCTTGTAAGCGCTCAGATCAACTATCTTATACCTCATCAGGCTAACCTGCGTATTATTCAGTCGGTGGGTGAGTACCTTGGTCTGTCTGGCGATCAGGTTAAAGTAAATATAGACCGCTACGGCAACACCACAGCGGCAACAATTCCGCTTGTTCTTTGGGATTACAGAAACGATTTTAAGTATGGAGACAAGATGATCCTGACCGCCTTTGGTGCGGGATTCTCATGGGGAGCTACCTATTTGAAGTGGGGCCGGTTAAGAAGTTCGAATTCTGCGCAGTAGAATAGGTAAATCTCTTGTCCGAAAAATAAATCTCTCTATCTTTGCGCAGATGTTTCTAAAGCCGGTTTCCATTCTGCTGCTTATGAGTTTGCTAAGTGCGAACTTCTCGGGTTTGTGGATTTGCCTGGGCTTCAGTATGAGCCAGAAATACATCGCCCGGGAACTTTGTGTTAACAAAGACAGACCTCAGCTCCATTGCGAAGGAAAGTGCTACTTAATGAAAAAACTCAAGCAGGCTGAAGAAAAGGAACAAAAGCAGGAACGTCAGTCGCAAAAAACGCAGCTTGTCCAGGATGCAGTGATAGTGACGCAACTCAATTTCAAGCAATATTCTTTGGCGGAGCTTGATGCACACGTGCCGCCTTCTATGGGTATGCCGAGTAGTATTAAAAATTCGATATTTCATCCACCACAAGGGTGATTAACATGCTAAAGCGTGCCTTTTGAAGGCACTGACAATGTTTCGAATTTTTTAATATCCTTTTCATGAACCAGATCAGATTTTTAGGTCTATGTGTGGTATTTATGCTCATTTTCGAGCAGTCACATGCCCAGACCTATACCATAACGGGTTATATTTATGACTCTCAAACACAACAGCCGTTGGCTGGCGTAAACATCGATAGCTTAGGCGTAACCGATAGAAACGGTCACTTCGAGTTTACGATTGGTGCAACACAAACATTTCGCGTTTCTCTCGTCGGCTATAAAACACAGCTTATCAAGGTAGTACAGTCGCAGAGAAATTACAATATTCAGTTAGAAGCAGACGCAGTTCGTTTGAACGAAGTTCGTGTTGCCGGCGCCAACAACGGCAATACGATTCGTGAAACGCCGGGTGCGGTATCTGTTGTAACCGCAACAGAAATTAACCGTGGAAACGGCGTGTCTCTACAACAGGCATTTAACGGCATTCCCGGCGTCCGAATGGATCAGAGCACGCTGTCGGAGGCTCGGATTTCTATCCGGGGGAATGGCATACGAGCTTCGTTCGGTAACAGAAACATCCGGATTTACGTCAACGAAATTCCGGTTACAGAAGCAGATGGTACTACCCGGATAGAGGCCCTCGACGTAAACAGTATAGGCAGGGCAGAAGTTATCCGCGGACCCGGATCAAGTGTATACGGTGCCGGAACGGGAGGAGTTATTAACTTTCAGCTTCAGCGCTCCCCTTATCAGGAACAGAGCATAGAGGGGTCTACTTTATTTGGCGACAACGGGCTGAGGCGTATAGCATCTGCTTATCGTAGCGGGGGCGACAAAATGAACGGCTATGTATCATACGGATGGCAGGAATATGACGGTTACCGCAGTCATAGTTCAGATATGCGGAGGTTCCTTACAGGTAATTTCCAGTTGTTTCCCGACAATGAGCGACTAGTCACGCTATTGATTAACCGCACCACGCAGTATTCACAAATACCGGGGGCGCTGACTGCCGCTCAGGTGTCCGAAGATCCGAGACAGGCCAACCTCACGAATGTTGAGAAACAGGCCGGGCGATATCAGAACTGGACACGAGTCGGGTTAGGACAGAAATACCTTTTCAGTGATCGTCTCAGCAATTCCAGCAGCGTCTATACTTATTTTTATGATCTAAACCATCCGTTGGCTTTTGCCTACATACGAAACTTTTACCAGAGTTACGGTGGTCGTACCCGCTTTAATTACGAGGCTGATTTTCCAGTGTTACCCACCAGGTTCACCATCGGCGCAGAGTTTAATGAAGGACTTACCAAAGGCAGTCAATATGTAAACAACAATGGCACAGAGGGTGCGCTAAATACGCAGATTGACTATAGAAACCTACAGTACGCAATCTTTTATCAGTCGGAGACCATGCTTAGCCGCCGCACGGCTTTAACGATCGGGATGAGCTATAACAAACTCAGTTATGACGTTTCAGACTACCTTAAACCAACGCAGAGCGGCGTTAAAGCCTTTGAGCCTCAATTTAGCCCACGCCTCGCCTTAAGTCACACTTTCGGAGAAGCTCTTAGTCTGCATGCAAGTCTCAGTTCTGGCTTTTCCCCGCCCACCGGATCGGAGATCAGAAATGCAGATGGTTCTATCAACGGTGCTTTGAAAGCAGAACGAGGTATGAATTATGAGATTAATGCTAAAGGTAACTTAGGTGCAAGCAGGGTGGCATACGACCTCGCTTTGTTTATGATGAACCTGAAAGGAGAATTGATTGGTCAGACGATCTCACAGGGTATCACCGTGTATAACAATGCCGGTAAGACAGATCATGATGGCATCGAGCTTTCCTTGTCGTACCAGTTGCTGCGCGAAGAGGACAATAGCCCGATCATGAACCTGCGTCCTTATGCGGCAGTTACTTACGCTGATTTTAAATTCCGTGACTATAAAGTTATTAACGCCCAAAATGTGGTAACGGCCACTTACGACGGGAATAAGTTAACCGGAGTTTCTCCATGGGTCATTGATGGCGGGGTAGATCTTGAAATGCGCAACGGCTTCTATATGTATGGAAGCTGTTTTTATAGCGATAGGCTGCCGGTTAACGACGCAAATACAAACTTCAATGGTGCTTACACAGTTCTTAGTGCACGACTAGGTTACAAGAAGCGCTTCGCCAGGCACTTTGAAGCCAATATTTACGGCGGAGTAGATAACCTGCTTAATAGGAATTACAGTTCCATTTTTGCACTAAATGCGGCTGGCTTTGGGGGTTCGGCACCAGCATACTACAATCCCTCACCGTTAAGGGCTGGGTATGGCGGGTTAAATCTTAAATATAATATGAGATGAGAAAAGTTCAAGTAATTTTTGGAACAGTAGCCCTGCTGATCCTGCAGGCATGTTCCGCTCATAAAAGCGAAGAGCAGGAAGCAGCCGCTATTCAGCTTCCGGTAAATGGTATTGCAAGAGGCGCGTATCTTACTAAGAATCAACATGGCGAGGCAGTGTTATGCTGGACAGAGTTAGACACGGCCGACTCCCTCAATTGCCTTAAGTACGCCGTGTATGATTCCATTAAAAATGTTTTTGGGCAGGCCATAACGGTATACAGCTCCAGAGGATGCGGCGCATCAGCGGAAAGTATGGCTAAGGTGGCCTTTAAAGCCGACGGCGCCATAATCGCAGTGTTTGCAAAGCCGTTTCCAAAAGAAAAGAATCGCTTTGCCGGGGCAATCTACTACAGCATGTCAGCAGATCAGGGCAAAAGCTGGTTGCCCGCGGCTTTTCTGCACTCCGATACAAGTCATGCCTATGGACGTAACTTTTTTGACATCACTACCTTAAATGATGGAGAAGTAGCGGCCATCTGGCTCGACGGGCGTTTTGGCAAAACGATCAAGGGATCTGCCCTGTATTTTAGCCGCACACAAAAGCAGGGCGGCTTCGGTAGGGAAGCCTGCCTGTTGAAAGGCACCTGCGAATGCTGCCGGACCGAGTTGTTGCAGGACAGTCAGGGAACCGTACATTTGGCCCTTCGCGACATTATGGAAGTTGGCCAACTACAGGACAATGCGAAACAAGTGAGAGACATGATCTATATGCGGTCGACCAGCGGTGGAAATGGTTTTGCGGCGCCCGAGGTAGTCAGCTCTGATAATTGGGAAGTTTCCGGTTGTCCGCATTCAGGACCTTCACTTGCTGTGGCCGGCAACCGCGTCCATGCCGTATGGTTTACTGCAGGTGGCGCCCCTGGTGTTTATTATACTTCGCGAGAACGGAACAGCGGGAAATTCAGACCGCGTACACTTGTAAGCAGCAAAGGCAGGCATCCGCAGATGGTCGCATTACCGAACGGAGTACAGGCCATCGTTTGCGAAGAAACGGAAGCTGCGGTGGAACACCATACCCATGGCCATCAGGCGGAGCAGACAGAAGGCTCAAGCATTGTGTTGCGGTATCTCAGCCACGGACAAATCCAGGCAAAATCGTTAATCACAAATGGTCAGTTTGCTGACAGCCATGCTGTGCTGCTCCCTTTGTCAGGAAGGATTCTCCTCGCATGGGAACGGAAGGAGCCATCCGGAACCAAAATATATTACCAACTTACCAACAGTAAAATATACTAGTTAAATATTTCATCATGTATTTCATTAAAATTATGACAGCTATTGTGCTCGTCGCCGCGATTTCAGCTTGCGGGAGCCAGGAAGGAGACTACAAAGCAGAACGTCAAAAGGTAATCGAATATCACGATATCGTGATGGCTGACCACGGAAAAGTAGTGGGCAATCAACGCAAAATACAGGCCTTACTTAGTGATCTTAAATCGTTAAAAGCCAGCCATCCGATGCTCGACACCATCAAAGAAAAGGACAGCATGGACCTTATCCTGCAACACCTGCTGGATGCCGAAGAAAGTATGAATGACTGGATGCATGAATTTCAGGCCGACATCACAGGAAAGTCGAACGCGGAAGCCATACGGTATTTTCAGGCCGAACAACGAAAGGTCGCAAAAATTGACAGCCTGTTTAAAATGCACTTAAAAAATTCGGATGCATACCTTTCGCGGTTCGGTAAATAGCAGCCCTGCGTCCGTAATAATCAGTTATATTTGCGCTTCAGCGCTATGCTGATGATAGATGAACCAAGAGGACAGCCAAAAGAAATACGATTTCGGCCTGCTTAAAAAGGCAATAGCTACAGCCAGATCGGCCGCTATGCCGCGTTCTTTGCAGAAGGAAGGTCATATTACGGTGCTGATATTCAGTCAGCACCGTTTCTACCGGAATTTGGTGATTGAATTGGCTGAAGCGCCGGTTTCGCAGACAGGCAAACTCAAAAATCCCCTTATAATCCTCGATCCGCTGGATAGTGTATGGAAAACGCAGCAGCCAGCCGAACTCAAATTCTATAGTGGCGTCTCTAGGTTCCGAAATAATTATGCAGAAGGCCGGGCAGAAGCTGATTTGGAAGCACTAAAGGCGGTAGCCGCCAATCCTTTGTCTTTGCCGGTTTACCTCCACGATGCCAATAAGTCGTCGTCTATTACATCAAGCTCCATCGTTGCAGCCCGGTTGAGTATTCTCAAACCTGATCTCCGGATCACAGTCAATCAAAAGAATGAAGATTTTGAGATATCAGGCAGGATAAAAGTGGGACAAACACTTTATATGCTGTCAGATATTCAATTAAAATACAGCTATTTTATACAAGTCGATAATCATCTTTATCTGGTTGATAACCCGTATGTGTTAAGCATTATCGATTTCTTTAAAAACCAGGGTAGTTCCATTATCATAGGTGGGGATGAATATGAGGTGTTTCAGCAAAGCGTGCTGTCGCCCATGGAGGAAAAAGTCCGGGTCGACTATTCCTATCTTAAACGTGCTACCAAAATGCAGATCGAAGAGCAAGGTTTTGATCTTGAAAACGAACAGATCATTTACCTGTCTGAATCAGAAGATTTTGTTCTGCTCACCCCGGTTATGAAGTATGGCTCCCTGGAAATCCCCGTGTTATCCAGAAAACAAATCCGTTCTAAAGATAAGTTTGGTAAGGCCTTCACCTTAAAACGTGATGAAGACCGCGAATTGCAGTTCCTGGCCAACATCATGCATGCACATCCTTATTTTCAGGAACAGGTAAACCAGTTCGACGACCAAAATGTATTCATTTCCGACTGTTTCTACATGCACCGCAAGCATTTTCTGGATGCCGACTGGTTCCTCGAGGCCTTTGTTGCCTGGCGCAGCCGGGGCATAGCTATCCTTGGTTTCAATGAGCTGAAGGGTAACAAGCTAAGTCAGTACAAGCCGGAGATCGACATTAAAGTAAATAGTGGTATGGATTGGTTCGAAACTGCTGTCAAAGTTAAATTCAACAAGCAGACCGTTGCACTAAAGCACCTGCATAAATCTATACGCAACAAGAGCCATTTTGTGCAGCTCGACGATGGTACCATGGGTATTCTGCCGTCCGAGTGGATTAGGCGGTTTGAAGACTATTTCGGCGCCGGGGAAGTGTCAGAGGATGTAATCCGTACAGCCCGCGTCAATTATCTTTCCGTGCACGAACTTTATGAGGATCATATGCTCGACGAGCAAGCGCGCCAGGATCTATCGGTGCTTAGAACCAGGCTCGCAAATTTCGAGGCTATAAGCCCGGTACCTGTGCCGTCCGGGTTGCAGGCCAAGCTCAGGGCCTATCAGCAGGAGGGGCTCAACTGGTTAAATTTTCTGGACGACTTCAATTTCGGCGCTTGTCTGGCCGACGATATGGGACTTGGAAAAACGATACAGGTCATTGCCTTTATACTGTCGCAGGGCGAAAAGATCAGCGCTCAGGGACTCGGTCACCCAAATACCAACCTAATTGTTGTCCCGGCATCGCTTATCTTTAACTGGCAGCAGGAGCTTCGTAAGTTTGGCCCTGCACTGAAAGTTTACACGCACTACGGCGCTGGGAGAGCGAAGCAAACGAATCACTTTGATCAGTGCGAAGTAATTCTCACCAGCTACGGAACACTGTTATCCGATATCAGCTATTTAAAAACATACCGCTTCAATTATATTTTTCTCGACGAATCTCAGACCATCAAGAACCCCGACTCGCAGCGATATAAAGCGGCTCGCTTACTCCAGTCGCGAAACAAAGTGGTACTGACAGGTACGCCTGTTGAGAACAATACCTTTGATTTGTACGGTCAGCTATCGTTCGCTTGCCCTGGTTTGCTTGGTTCCAAAATGCATTTTAAACAGCTTTATTCTGTGCCTATCGACCAGTTTAAGGACAGCAGACGCGCTAAAGAACTGCAGCACCGCATCAAGCCCTTCATCTTACGGCGTACGAAAGAACAAGTAGCGCGGGAATTACCGGAAAAGACAGAGATGATCATTTACTGTGAGATGGGCGCACAGCAGCGAGAGATATACGACGCTGCCAGGGAAGAGATACGGGAGTACCTGATGGGCCGCTCGGAAGATGAATTGCTTAAAAGCAGTATGCATGTGCTTCAGGGTATCACCAGGTTGCGGCAGATATGTAATTCGCCGGCCTTACTAGCCAAAGACAAATACTATGGGGACGCTTCAGCAAAGATGGATGTTTTGCTGGAGCAGATTGAAAATAAATCGCCTGAACATAAAATACTTGTCTTTTCGCAGTTTGTTACCATGCTCGATTTGATCAAAGTACGGTTAGAAAGCCGGCAGGTTGGTTACGCGTATCTTACAGGACAAACACGCGACCGCGAAGCTGCTGTATCCTTGTTTCAGGATGACCCCAAAGTCCGGGTGTTCCTCATAAGCCTGAAAGCCGGAGGTGTCGGACTTAACCTTACACGTGCTGATTATGTGTATCTCGTAGATCCGTGGTGGAATCCTGCGGTCGAAAATCAAGCGATTGACCGCGCATACCGGATAGGTCAGGATAAGCATGTCATGGCCATTCGCCTCATTTGTCCAGATACGGTAGAAGAAAAGATCATGACCATGCAGCAACATAAAAGAAATTTAGCAGACAACCTGATCCGCACCGAAGAATCCATCTTTAAGTCGCTCACAAAAGATGATTTGCTAAACCTGCTTTCGTAAAATATCATTATTATTGGTGCTATATAACCATTTAGCACATTGTATGAAACCAAATATTGTGAAGCTTAGCCTAGCTTTTCTTCTTGCCGCGCCCCTATTCAGTGCAGCGCAGCAATTGGGCAACCTCAAGAAGGTCTTGAAACCTGTAAATGTGATACGTGTTGCCCGCCTTACCGGCAATAGCCTGCCTGGTGAAGACCTTCCCAATGCCAACGAGACGGTAAAAAAATACGATATCGGCGGCACCGATCTAGGTATAGCATGGCGCATGGGCAATGGTAAAACCGGCTTCTGGTTTGGAGATACCTATGGCGCTGACTGGAAGCCGACTCCAGAAGGCGGACCTGGCCCGGCAGGCCACTGGCGCTCCAACGTAGTGGGTATATCGACTGATGAGCACCTCGGTGATGGCGTCACTTTTGATCACATGGTTGCCAAAGAAATCATCCCTAGTCCGCATATCACCGATGGTACCGGCAACCACACAACGATACCGACAGCAGCCATACACGCTAATGGGAAAGATTATGTTCATTATATGGAGGTCCGGAAATGGGGGCCTCCGGGAACTTGGACCACCAACAAATCTGGCTTATATAAGTCGGCCGACAATGCACTCACATGGACAGAATGCAAGACTGTAGTGTTTAGCCGGACGAGCAATTTTGCCCAGGCTGCATATGCAAAAAAGGATGGTTACGTGTATATGATGGGCACCGTTTCGGGCAGGCAGGGAGCTATTCACCTAAGCCGGGTAAAGGAGCGCGATATGGAACATAAATCGGCTTACGACTATTGGAACGGGGTAAAATGGCTGAGAAATCAGGAATCATCAGCAACACCGATCATTCCAGCGCCAGCTGGAGAACTGTCACTCGCCTGGCACCAAAGGTATAAGCGCTGGGTTGTTGTCTACCTTGATGAAAAACGGCATGAACTGGTACTGCGGTCGGCTGCTTCAATTACGGGGCCCTGGACTGAGGCACAATCATTGGTTAAGTCTGCCGACTACCCGGCGCTTTACGGCGGTTTTATCCATCCCTCATCAACCAACGGTAGCGAACTATATTTCCTGATGTCAATGTGGCATCCTTACAATGTTTTTCTTATGAAAGCCGATTTGAAGGCAGAATAACTAATATTTGCTATCTATACCAAAATTTTGCGTGAAAATTCAATATTCTTAAATTTGAATTTCACTATGGTTGGTAAGAAAAAGCCCCTTATAAGGGGCGAAAGTGCGTGGCACAAGGGATGGAAAGATCTTTTTCCTGAATCATACCGTGAGGTAAGCTTTCCCGATAAGCTTCTCGGGGACTTACACCGGGCAGATATATTCACATCATGCGGAACGACCTTGGAATTTCAAAATTCACCGATCAGTCTGGACGAACTGCGAAGCCGGGAAGCTTTTTATCCCAAATTGGTATGGGTGCTGAACGGAAAGAAATTTAAGGGCTTCAAGATATTAAAGCATTTACCCGACGTGGATGATCCGCGCCTGGATCCGTATGATTTTTGCCTTGGTGAGCATTTATCTGTCTACCGGCGGGCCGAGCTGCATTCGGGCGCAGCTCGGCGGCTTAACTTTTATCATCCTGAATTAAAAAACATACCCTTTACTAGTTACTATTATTCTTTTTGCTGGAAGCAGCCTCATCGTGTATGGTACGAGGCGACCTGTCCTATTATTGTTGACCTTGGCGGGCATTTTCTTTATCAGCTCAAACAGCGTCCGCAGTTGGGTGAAAGTTATCCATACCTGCACATGATCACGAAGAAAGCTTTTGTCAGTCAATATCTGTAGCCGGCCAAAACGTTGGGCGGTCGGCTTATGCCCGCAACTTTGACGTAATCGGCCCTTTCTACATGTAGCCCTGAAACTTATCTTTGGTTATATACTAATAAACAAAACAGATTGTTATGGCAACTACAAAAGAACTGATCGAAGAAATTAACGCCATGTTTACCAGCGGCGAAATGGAGAAATTTCTGGACTATATGGCCGAAGATATCGTTTGGGAGATGTATTCGTCGACTAGTGGTCACAAGAAATTCAATGGCAAGGCCGAACTGGCCGGTATGGACGACGGCAGCATGCCTGTAGAAATGCATTTCAAGTTCGGGCAAATCACTATTGAGGGTAACGTTGCGGCCGTTGAAGGCACTGCTACCGGAAAAAGAGCTGATGGTAGCCCATACGAATCCGGGTTTTGTGATGTGTATCATTTTAGCAATGATAAAATTGTCAAGATGACTTCGTATGTCATAGAATACTAAGTATGCTCGATATTGTTATACCATCTCGACAGGCGCAAATCACGGAAGGTTTTGCTGTAAAGCGTATCCTACCTTATCAACTGCGACGGATGGTGGGGCCTTTTATATTTGTAGACCACGGGGGACCGGTAAACATGCCTGCGTCAATCGGCAGCGAACTCGATGTCCTGCCGCACCCGCATATCGGCTTGTCGACCGTCAGTTATTTGTTCAGTGGCGAGGTGACTCACCGGGATTCACTTGGTGTAGAGCAGGTGATCAAACCGGGTGAGGTAAACTGGATGACAGCCGGAAAAGGCATCGCACATAGTGAAAGGTTCGAAGACCCGGCAATAAGGGCAGGAGGTAAACTGGAGATGATCCAGACCTGGGTAGCCCTACCTGAAAAGGATGAAGAGGCAGAACCTTCTTTCAGAAATTTTACGGCCGACCAGCTCCCTGTGTTTACCGACAGCGGCATATGGCTGCGGCTTATCGCCGGCGATGCGTTTGGGTTAAAAAGTGCTGTAGAAACCACTTCGCCATTGTTCTATTTGCATGTTGTATTAGAACCCGGCGCCAGATTCGGTATACCATCTGGATACGGCGAAAGAGGCGTGTATATTGCGCACGGCAGTCTCATCGTTAACGGGATGCAATATCCGGAGGGGCAACTGCTCGTGTTCAGCAAGGGTGTAGACCCTGTCCTGATCGCTGCTGAACATACCACCCTGATGATGTTAGGTGGAGAACATCTTGGCGACAGATACATCTGGTGGAACTTTGTCTCTAGTCGCAAAGAAAGAATTGAACAGGCCAAGGAAGACTGGAAACAGGGGCGGATACTTTTACCGCCTACAGATAATTCAGAGTTTATCCCTTTGCCCATCACACAGTCTAGACCTGCAGGAGGTCCTGCTCCTAATGCCTTGTCATAAATAAAAATCAAGACGCTATTTGTATTTATATAAGTGCTTATATATATTTGTATAAGCACTTATATAAATGGATAACTTTTACCAATCGCTCGGTTACCTCATCCTCGGCAGCAGGCTCAAAAGGCTGAGTGAATATTTTCTTTCAGAAATTAATGCGGTCTATAAGCAGCAGGACATAGAATTTGATGCCAGCTGGTTTCCCGCATTCTATTTACTCTCACAACACCAACCGGTCTCCATTCAGGAATTGTCGGAGACGATGATGGTTTCACATTCTGCTTCAAGTCAACTGGTTAGCACGCTCCAAAAGAAGGGTTTGGTGATCTCAGAAAAGAGCAAAGATGATGCGCGTAAGCAACAGATCAGACTCACCGCAAACGGCGAACAGCTGCTCCAAAAGCTCATTCCAATATGGGATGCCATCGTTCAGGTTCTCCAGGGTAGGATCGAGAACGATCCAGCTAGCAAAGCCCTGCTGCAGATTCTCACGGCTGCAGAGGAAAAACTCACAGCAACACCTTTGGCGCAAGACATTGTTAGCCATCTTAGTCATGATAACCAGAAATAAAACTTATGAACAACGAATTCCAATACGGAACATCTACGCTCACAGCTAGTATTGCGCTAGCGATCGCCGACGGGCAGCGTCGTGGTATCCTTTCGGCCGAGGCGATCGCTAAGGTGAAACAGTCGCGCGCTTACGTTACCGACATTGTCAGCAAGCATAATATTGTGTATGGCATCAACACCGGTTTCGGACCGCTTTGCGACACGCGCATTTCAGAAGAGGACACCCGGCAGCTTCAGTACAACATTTTGCAGAGCCACAGCGTCGGTGTAGGTGAACCCATCGCGCCGAAGCTAGCCAAACTTATGCTCATCACCAAAGTACATGCGCTTGCTATGGGATTTTCGGGCGTGTCACTTGAAACGCTCCAGCGCATCATCTGGCATATTGAGCAAAACGTGATACCCGTTGTTCCTGAAAAAGGTTCCGTCGGCGCCTCGGGCGACCTGGCGCCTTTAAGCCATCTTTTTCTGCCTTTGATCGGTTTGGGAGAGGTATGGGATAAAGGTCGGCGAATACCCTCGGCAGAGGCACTTCAGAAGCATCAGCTAAAACCTATAGTGCTCGGACCTAAAGAGGGCCTGGCCCTGATCAATGGCACACAGCTTATCCTTGCCTTCGCTACGAGTGCCGTGCAGCGAATGCATCAGGCATTGGACGCGGCCGACTTGATAGGTGCACTTTCGCTTGAAGGCCTGATGGGCTCTTCGCGGCCGTTCGATCCGAGACTGCATCAGTTGCGGCCTTTTCCGGGTTGTTTATACGTAGCGGGCCGCCTTCAGTATTTGCTTAAAGGCTCGGCAATTGGCGATGCGCATGCCGACTGCGACCGCGTGCAGGATCCTTATTCCCTGCGCTGTATGCCACAGGTACACGGGGCTTCGCGCCAGGCTTGGGCGCATTTGCGCGACGCCGTTGCCCTCGAGCTCAATTCAGTTACGGATAATCCCATCATCTTCAATGCAGAAGAGACCATCAGCGGGGGCAACTTCCACGGACAGCCCCTGGCTCTGCCGCTCGACTATGCGGCACTAGCCAGCGCTGAACTTGGGAATATCGCCGACCGCCGCTGCTACCTCATGCTGGAGGGGCGTTACGGACTTCCAAAACTGCTGATCGATGACGCGGGATTAAACTCTGGCTTTATGATTCCTCAATATACTTCAGCCGCATTGGTCACCGAAAACAAGACGCTTTGCTTTCCGGCCAGTGCAGACAGTGTGCCTACATCACTAGGCCAGGAAGATCATGTTTCAATGGGTTCTATCAGCGGAAGAAAACTTCACCAGGTGATCGAAAATCTCGAATACATCCAGGCGATAGAATTGCTTTATGCGGCGCAAGCCATTGAATTCAGACGGCCGCTCCGGTCTACGCCGGTCCTGGAAGCCTGCCATGCCTTTGTCAGAAAGCAAGTGTCCTTCGCTAAGAGCGACCGCATCTTTGGCACCGACATCAAGGCACTTCATCAGCTCATAGCCAACGGATCTCTGTTGAGGGTTGCCCGGGAGGCTGGCGACCAAAACCTAAATCTTTTACATCATGACACATTCGGAATTTATTAAACAATATGCGGCGCATCCGCGGTACCGTTCGCCCAAAGGAAGTACGCTTCATACCAAAAGCTGGGCCACAGAAGCACCGCTCAGGATGCTGCTTAACAACCTCGACCAGCAAGTTGCTGAAAATCCTAACGAGCTGGTCGTATACGGTGGCATAGGTCAAGCCGCACGCAATAAGGAATCCTTACAAAAAATCATAGAAATACTGCTTCAGCTTGATGAAGAGCACTCCCTGCTGGTGCAGTCAGGCAAACCAGTGGGTATTATCCGGAGTCATCCGCAGGCGCCGCGCGTGCTTATTGCTAACAGCAATCTGGTGCCAGCGTGGTCTACCTGGGACCATTTCAATGATCTGCGCGAGCGTGGACTCATGATGTACGGACAAATGACGGCGGGAAGCTGGATCTATATCGGCTCACTAGGCATTTTACAAGGTACTTATGAGACGTTTATGGAATGCGGTCGACAGCACTTTAACGGTGATTTGCGCGGGCGCCTCATTGTGAGTGCTGGGCTTGGTGGAATGGGCGGTGCGCAACCACTCGCCGCTACCATGGCTGGCGCTGTATTTCTGGGTGCAGATGTAGACGCGTCCAGGATACAGAAGCGGCTGGATACAGGGTATATCGATCGAATGACAGAAGATTACGCAGAGGCGATACGCTGGATACAGGAGGCAAGAACCTCCCGTAATCCGCTTTCGGTGGGCTTGGTCAGCGATGCAGGAGATATGCTGGAGCGATTGATTGCCGACGGACTTATTCCGGACATCCTTACTGATCAAACTTCAGCACACGATCCCATCAATGGATACATTCCCAATGGGTTATCGTTGCCAGAGGCTCAGGCACTGAGGCACTCGGACCCTAAAGCCTATGAAACCAAATCCATTCAAAGCATGGCTCGACACGTGAATCTTATGCTGCAGCATCAGCAGGCAGGGGCGGTCACGTTCGATTATGGAAATAACATCCGGGAGTTTGCCCGGCAGGGCGGGGAGAAGAACGCATTCAACTTTCCAGGTTTTACGCCGGCGTACATTCGTCCCCTTTTTTGCGAAGGCAAGGGGCCTTTCCGTTGGGTGGCTTTATCGGGCGACCCCGAGGATATCTACACGACCGACGAGGCCTTGATAGAGGCTTTTCCTGAAAATTTGGCGTTGGCCAACTGGCTTCGACAGGCGCGAGAAAAAATCAGTTTCCAGGGACTACCAGCCAGGATTTGCTGGCTGGGCATGGGCGAGCGTGAAAAAGCGGGACTGCTGTTCAATGAACTGGTACGTTCCGGCAAAGTTAAGGCTCCGATAGTGATCGGTCGCGACCACCTAGATTGCGGTTCAGTAGCCTCGCCAAACCGCGAAACGGAGGCTATGCTCGATGGTTCTGATGCGGTATCTGACTGGCCACTGCTCAATTTAATGGCGAACGCCTCCGGCGGTGCTACCTGGGTTTCGTTCCATCACGGCGGTGGCGTAGGCATAGGTTATTCGCAGCACGCGGGCATGGTGGTGGTTGCCGATGGTACAGACCGGGCAGCGGAATGCCTGAAGCGCGTATTGCATAATGACCCGGCCATGGGTATTTTTCGACATGCCGATGCAGGCTATGAAAAAGCCAATACCTGGGCCAAAGAATTTGATCTTAAAGTATGGTAACAACTCCGGATAAGGCAATGAAACTGATTGGTCCCTTTAAGCAAATGCTAACCCTGGCAAACTTACCGCTAAAAGGCGCCTTGCTGGACGATCAGTTGGAGATCGTTCCAGACGGTGGCGTACTCGTCCAAAATGGACGTATCGTCGATGTCGGGCATTTTCAGCGGTTACGGCTGAGGTACCCGGATGCTGCGGTTGAGGCTGTCGAAAACCCGATGGTATTGCTGCCTGGATTTGTCGATTGTCATACCCACCTGTGTTTCGCCGGAAGTAGGGCAAAGGATTATGCGATGCGCATCTCGGGGCGTACTTACCTGGAGATTGCCGCCTCAGGCGGGGGAATATGGGATTCCGTAACCCAAACACGCGGGGCCTCTGCGGCTGAACTCGAGCAGCTTATCTGTGTTCGGGCTGCACGGCATTTCCAGGAGGGGGTAACCACCATCGAAGTCAAGACTGGTTATGGACTTAACCCGGACGAGGAGCACCGGCAACTGGAGGCGATACATGCAGCTTCAAAAAGGAGTGTGGCAGAACTGGTTCCCACCTGTCTGGCCGCACATATCAAACCAAAGGACTTTGACGGATCGGCATCCGCCTATCTGGAGCATGTAGTGCGGGACCTCTTGCCGCTGGTACGCCAGCGGAATTTAGCATCGCGGGTCGATATCTTTGTAGAAACGGGTGCCTTTACACCTGAAGAAGCAGCAAGCTATTTAGATCAGACCATCAGGATGGGCTTCAGGCATACGGTGCATGCCGACCAGTTTAGCGTCGGGGGGACTGCGGTAGCTGTGAAGACTGGTGCTGTCTCTGCGGATCATCTGGAAGCCTGCGGCGATGCGGAAATTGCGTTGCTTGCAGGTTCGCTGACGGTAGCTGTCGCGCTGCCCGGTGCGTCACTTGGTCTGGGTATGGGCTACGCTCCGGCCAGGAAGTTGCTGGATGCGGGGGCAGCCCTGGCTATTGCCAGTGATTGGAATCCGGGTTCTGCACCTATGGGCGACTTGCTTGCTCAGGCAGCAGTCATGGGGGCAGCTGAAAAGCTGACCACCGCGGAAACTTTCGCTGGGCTGACCTCTAGAGCTGCACATGCACTTAGCCTGTCTGACAGGGGTCGGATAGCACCCGGGCAACTGGCCGATTTGCAGGCTTATGCTTGCGACGACTACCGGGAGATATTGTATCATCAAGGTAAATTAAAACCAACCTGCGTATGGAAAAGCGGAAACAAGTAATGCCCTTTTATGAGCCCGCGGATGGCAGGCTCTGGCAGGGTCGGGTAGATGGCGATACCTGGGAGTCCAGGCGCTGGCACCAGTGCGTTGAACTGTTCAACGTCTTGGTCCATCCGGATAAGGAGGTTGCCATGCCCGCATTGCTGGCCGGACAAAAAGGCTTTGCCTTCATTGGCTTTTGTTGTGACGAAGGCGTCGTCCGTAACCAGGGCCGCCCGGGCGCGGGCTTTGCACCCGGGCAGCTCAGGAAAGCCTGTGCATCACTTCCAGTACACTTCGAACCAGGCACGCGCCTGGTCGACCTCGGCGATATTGTGTGCCGCGATCACGACCTGGAAGGCGCACAACTGGCACTGGGCATACTGGTTGAATTGGCTATTACCTATGGCTTTCGTCCAATTGTGCTCGGGGGCGGGCATGAAGTTGTCTACGGCCACTACACTGGCTTCACTGCCCTGGCTCAAAAGATCGGTATCATCAATTTTGATGCACACTTTGACCTCCGCATTCCCGCTGCAGCGGGACCGTCATCGGGTACCGGATTCTGGCAAATTGCGGAAGATTGCAAAGCTTCCGGGCGGTCGTTCCATTATCTGCCTATTGGCATACAGCAGCACGCAAACACTCGTGAATTGTATAACATAGCAGCGCAAATGGGAGTTAAACCTATTCATGCCAACGAATTTATACCGGCAAACGAGACCGGTATTATTCAGGCTATAAACGAGTTCATCGAAGTTACAGACCACGTGTACCTAACCATCGATCTCGATGTGTTTGCCGCTGCTTACGCTCCAGGCGTAAGTGCTGTTGATCCGACTGGCCTGATACCGGATGCGTTTTTTGAACGAATCCTGGCACATGTCATCCGACGGGGGAAAGTGATCAGTTTTGATGTTGCAGAACTAAATCCAACCTTCGACCTAGACAATCGCACAGCAAAACTGGGCGCATGGCTAATCTTTAATCTGGTCTCCTTACATCCTAACAGGTAAGCAAAAGGGCGTCGCCAACCTAGCTATTCTAATCCAGATATTCATTTTTTATCAGTTCAGGCAGAGCTTTTCTCAACTTCAGCACTTTAGGTTTCGATACGTTCCTGATATAGCCGTCAAATTTGTGACGTACATAATAATCCTGGTGTTCTGCTTCTGCAGGATAGAATACGCTGAAGGCTGTGATTTCCGTAGCAAGCGGCATGGTGTATCTTTGGGCTGAGTCAAGCTGATTCATAACCTTTATGATGGTTTTACGTTCATCAGCAGTACGGAAAAAGGCAATCGACCGGTAGTCAGACCCAACATCCGGGCCTTGACGGTTGATCTGCGTGGGGTCATGAGCATTAAAAAAAGCCGTTGTCAGTTGTTCAAAGCTGATCTGCCGGGGGTCATAGTATACTTGTACCGACTCTGCGTGGCCAGTTTTACCAGTTAGCACCGTCTCGTAATCAGGATTGGTTGTTGTGCCGCCTGAGTATCCGCTTACTACGGTGGTCACGCCTTTAAGTTCCAGCATGCATTCCTGCATTGCCCAAAAGCATCCACCCGCAAATGTCGCGATCTCTTCTTGCGGTTTCTTAGTGGGCAAAACTGTGAAGCCGTTTTTGCTTTCCAGGTTTTGGCCTCCGCATGCTGCAAGAAAAAGCGTTACGAGCAACAGGCTGGCTAATAGTACAATTCTCATCTTTTTACGAACGACCGAACGATTAGTGATATTGTAGTGCCCCCGGTAATTTCCGGTCAAGACCAACCTGTTCTGCGGCCATCGGACTTTCTTTTCTTCGGATATAGGTATATAATAATTAGGTATTAAATAGATAGTAAGTAGGGGGGTTGGTATATCAAGGATATATTAAATATATTTTAATTATGTACTTATTATTTATTTATGTCCTAGTTAATACTTACTTATATGATACGTAGTACAGAAAGCAGGGCTGCAATCCATCTGGTTGCAACCCCGTTTCTTTTTTAAGGGCAGAGTGTTATTTTCTTTTCCGGCGTACTAGTGTAGTGGCACCGGTAACGGCTATCAGCAGTGGCAGTACGCCCAAAAAGAGGGCTTTTTGCTGGTTTACGCCGCTGCGGCTAATGGTGATCTTAGTGTCGGTACCTTTTGGCCTTGATGGCGAAACGGGGAACTCCCCATTGCTGAACCATCGGAAGGCCCGGGTCGTGAACAGAACGTTGACCGTATTAGGTGTATTCCGGCTCATCTCTACATTACTCATAAAGTCGGCATCGCCCATTACAATGATGCGCTGTTCACGCTTTCCTACGTTGCGGGTTAGCGCAAATCCCACGGGCTCTTTGCTGCGGTTTATCAGCAAAGGTATTTTCCGGTACTCTCCTCCGGACTCGCTGGTCAAAGCTGTTGCGCCATTTAGGGTGACAACTGCATCGTCATAAAACTTCATTCCTAAAGGTTCGGCAGCGGCCTCTGGTGTAAGCTTCGCCTGGATCAGTTCAGGCTCGAAGTTTTCCGTTTTTTCCTGCAACGTTCCAGCGTTCATGCTTACTCCAAGGGCTGACAATATCGGATTGACGTGTTTTTCCTTGCCCGGTTCGCCGGCAATGAGCATGTTTCCACCCTGTTGCAGGTATGCGATGATTTTTTGTTGCTGTTCTGCGGGATAGGTTTGCGCAGGATCGGCAAGGACAAGGACGCTCAGACTATCAGGGATGGGTTCTCCCTTGCTTAAATCGATGTTTTGGGTCACAAATCCCTGATTGATAAGCGCACTGCGTACACCGAGTCCTTTGGTAATGGCTTTATATTCTCTATCGCCATACTTATCTGTGCTCCGTTCCTCGTTTCCGGTAATAAAGCCTACACGCGCCGGGTCGTCTAGCAATCGTTTCAGCGCTGCTGTGATCTCCGACTCAAAAGGATAAACAAACATGTCATCGAACATGCGAAGGGGCACGCTCTTGCCTTTGTAGGTGACCATACGAACGAAACGGCGGTCTTCTGCGGAGAGGTCTACCATTTTCCGGATCTCTTCCGGCTTGAGCAACTTGTTAAAGTTAAAACCTAATGCCTCAGAAGATCGCTTGGCGCGTTCCACAAGTGTTTTGGTGGTATCGTTAAAGTCGAGCGGCTCGTCGTAATAAGCCACATACTCCATTTTAAGTCCCGGCATAAAGCGCTGGTACTTTTCAAACTGACCCATATCGCCAATGCGGTTTTTAGGTGCGCCAAAGCCTGCGGTGTAATGGGCCACATTGGTGTATGCGGTGATGGTTACCGGTTCGGTAAACCTGCTGGTGTACGACTGGCTAAATTCCGTAAGGGTACGGTTTTTGAAACGTGTGGTATCCAGATAGCCGGTAAGTGCCGGCAAAGAGGTTATGTAACCTACGGCGATAACGCTAATCAGCAAGGCTCCGTAGCGCAGCACGCGTACACCAAAGCTCCGCTTCTGACGGCCTGCTGCAAGTTTCATCATGGTCAGGATCAGAAACAGCATGATGAAGAGCAAAAAGTAGATCACGTCTCTGCTGATGATGAGTCCGTTTACCATCTTTTCTGTACGGCCGGCCATAGACAACCAATAAGTGATATCACGAATAAGGTCGTACTGCTGTCCGATTTCCCCTATAAAGTTAAGCGCGGCCAGAATGGCCAATGTACTGATTGCCGCAACAACCTGGTAATTGGTTAAGCTCGACATAAATAGTCCGATAGCAGCGTAGGCAAGAATAAGCAAATACAATCCGAATATCCCGCCAAGCACAATGGGAAGATCAAAGTTTTCTACCGAAAGATATGCGGCGCTGGCGTAGCCAAACATCATGAAGGCCAGAAGCAGTGCATAAATCATAATGGTCAGGAATTTTCCCAATACAATCTGCGCCACAGTAATGGGTGAGGAGAGCAGGAGTTTGATGGATCCGCTGCTTGTTTCCCTGCTGAATAGGCCCATGGTGAGCAGAGGTATATAAAGGTACAGGTTGTCCTGAATGCTTTTAAACATACCGTTGTCGCCGCCAAACAGCACTAACGTAAGGGAGGATAGCGGACGCTCCAACTGCTGCTGGGTTTCCTGGTTGTACAATTGTTCGGTATATGTGATTCCCGCCTGAATCATAAAGACGATAAGCACGAGCCAGGCTATGGGCGAATAGAACAGAATACTCAGTTCCAGTCTTGCCAGTCGAATAATTTTCTTCATGATCAGTTGACTCCTGCTTTTTTCGATAACTGCGCAAAAATGCCGTCTAGTGAACTTTTCTCGAGGTAGATCTCCGATAGCGACCAGCCTTTCTGTGCACAGGTCTGAATGATGGTTTTGGTAATAGCCGGACCGCTGTTAAAGTGGATGCGAATCTGTCCGCCGTGGATCGCCTCTGCTTTGGTCACTCCCGGAATTTGCTCCAGCTCTGACGGTGCAGGCGGATTGTCGATCATAACGATCAGGGAATCTGGTTCGATATAATTATTGAACGCGTGCATGGTATCTGCAAAAACAATATTGCCGTGCTCAATCATGATAATGTTGTCGCACGTTGCCTGTACTTCCGATAAAATATGAGTGGAAAGGATTACGGACCGGTCTTCGGCGATCTCCTTGATCAGTTTTCTGACCTCGAGGATCTGGTTAGGATCTAGTCCGTTGGTTGGCTCATCCAGCACCACCAGTTTAGGGTTGTGGATAATGGCCTGCGCAATGCCCACGCGTTGCTGATATCCGCCTGAAAGATTACTCAGCACGCGTTTGCTGAAATGGCTAATGCCACATTTTGCTTTGGCTACTTCCAGGGCATGTTTGATTTCGCTTTCGGGTATAGAACGCATATAGGCGCAATGGGTGAGGTATTCGTCGACCGTAAGCTCCAGGTGGAGCGGCGCTTTTTGCGGTAAGAATCCGATAAGTCTTTTCGCCTCGACCGGGTTTGTGCGAACGTTGATGCCGTCGATAAATACGTCGCCTTCGGTTTGATTAATAACACCGCATAGGATATTCATGGTGGTCGATTTTCCGGCGCCGTTGGAGCCTAGAAGTCCGAGGATCCCTTTTTCGGTAATTTCGAAGGTAATGTCTTTTATGGCCCAGTCGCGGCTGTAGCGGTGGGAGAGGTGTTGTATTTTTGCTATGCTTTGATTCATGTCTGTTTTCTTATTCGGGTTCTCTTTAGTTTCTTTTTCTGCTGATTAGACTGTATGCGCCTGCAAGGAGGAGTAATCCGGGAATTATACCCAGGAGGATGATTTTCATCCATCCGATTTGTTCTCGCGTGACCTGTATTTTGTTATCAATAGATTTGGGCCGCGTGGTGTCGACCGGGAATTGGCCATTAGTAAACCAGCGAAACAGGTTTGTCGCGAACGTGGTGTTGTAGGCTTTTACATTGTATCGCGATAACTCCGCGTTGCTCATGAAATCTGCATCGCCGGAGATCAGAATGCGTTGTTCTTTTTCGCCGAGCTTCCTGGTGATGGCCAACGCCACTGGCTGCTGCATTTTTGTGAATAGAAGCGGGGTGTATTGATAACCGGGTATTGCGGCATAAGAGATTTCAGACGCGGTGGGCAGCGTAATCAGGGTTTCTTTTGGATAGCTGAACCCTATTTTTGCTGCTAAGGGACCGAATGTCGTGATCATGAGTTCAGGTTCCAGATCCTTGTTTGGTATTCTGAGGGTATCGGAAGCTACCTTAACGCCGAGGGGCGATATTATTTTCTCGATGCCGTTTTGTCGGCCGGGCTCTGTACTGATCATGAGGTTTCCGCCTTTGGAAATATAGTCTGATATCTTCGAGATCTGGGTTTCCGTATATTGGGTGCGCGGATCTGCGACGATAAGCACAGTTAGACCAGAAGGAATGTTTGTGGTATCATTAAGCTCAATGGCTTTTACATCGAAACCCTGGTTGATCATGGAATTCCGTACGGTAAGCGTATTCAGCAGGCTTTTGTAGGCCTTGTCGCCTGTTTTGTTAATACTGCGCTCCTCGTTTCCTGAAAGAATACCAATCACCGGCGTACCGATGAGCAGTCTTTTAAGTGCTGCGGATATCTCGGCTTCCTGCGGGTAGTAGATCATATCGAAATACATCCTTAGAAAGGTCTCTTTCCCGTCGTAACTGATGGTCCGGGTAAACCGGTTCTCTTCGGGAATCAGGTTGATCACTTTTTTAATTTCTTTTGGCGTGAGTAGTTCTGTAAAGTCAAACCCATTGGCCGTAGCTGCGCGCATAGCACGATCTTCCAAAGGTTTGTTTTGAGGTACGTCGTTCACCAGTGTATCGTAAAACGCTACATACTCAAACTCAATACCGGGCAGATAGCGTGTGTACTGTTCAAATTGTTTAATCTCAAATTTGCGCCATTTTGGTGCACCCATACGGCCGAAGGCATTATCGACCACATTGGCATAGGTGGTAATTTTCACCGGCTTTTGGAGCTGCCTGATGATTTCTTTACTACTTTCGGTCAGCGTATTGGTTTTGAAACGAGTGGTGTCGTAATACGCCGTAAATTGAGGCATGGAGCTTACCACGCCCAGCAGGATAACAGCACCTACGAGCAGACTGTAACGCAGGGCTGCGGTAGCCTGACTGCGGATTTCCCGGCCGGCGTTCAGCTTCATGATACTGAGGCTCAGAAACAGCATAATAACCAGGAGGAAGTAGATCACATCGCTGCTGGTGATTAATCCGTTGATGAAGTTATCGGCCCTTCCGGCAATGGACAACCAATAAGTGATGTCGCGTATGAAATCTGTTCCCTGGCCAACTTTATTAACAAAGTTCAGGGCCGCAAGCACCGCCAGGGTACTTATGGCCGCTACCACTTGGTAGGCCGTAAGTGAAGACATGTACAGTCCGATTGCGGCGTATGCGCAGATAAGCAAGTACAGGCCGAGCATACCGCCGAGTACGTACTGAACGTCAAGGGCCTCGACAGCGACTACGCCGGATAACATGATGCCGCAAAGGACAAGCATCAGTATGGCGCCGTAGCCCATCATCGATACAAATTTGCCAAGAATAATCTGGGTGCTGGTGAGAGGCGACGATAACAATAGTTTGATGGAACCGCTGCTGATTTCACGGCTCATCAGGCCCATGGTGAGCAACGGGATATACAGGTAAAGCTTTTTCTGCACCGCGGTGAAAAAGCCGTCTGACCCGCTGAAGAGGTTGCGTGACAGAAATTCGAATGTATTGCCCATCTGTTGACTCGTTTCCTTGTCGTACAGCAGGCCGGTGAAGGTAATGCCGCACTGTACAATGAAAATGATGAGCACCAGCCATGCAATGGGCGAATAGAATAAAATATTCAGCTCGAGGCGGGCTATCTTGATGATTTTCTTCATTTGGTCGATTTAATAAGCTCTGGAAGCGAGTACGTTCCAGAGCTTATGCTGTGTTTACTTTTGTGTGGTTATTGCTGTAATCCGGTTAAAGCCGGTAAAAGTTTTGATGTTTGCCTGGTCTATATTACCCAGGCCGAGATTAACCATTGGCAGGATATATACCTTGCCAGTGCCCGCTGCGCCGCCATAAGTAGACATGATCAATTGCTTGTTGTTGGTCGGCAGGAAACTTGTACCCCAAGGGTAATTGCTTTGCTGATAAACCTGTAATGTGGTCATGGTTTCGCCGGCTGGCACAGTATAACGCTCCTCCACCACAGCTGTACTGCTTCCGTAAAGTACAGCGTATATTTTAGTTGAGGTAGCATAGTACATCACGCGCTGATTATCAAGAACCAGGAACTGGGTAGCTTCATTGATGCCAGGCGCGCTGGAGATATCGAACGTTGCCTTTGGTGCCGGGGGGATGACAACGAAATTGTCATAGTCGAACCCGCCTTTGTCAAAAACATACATGTTGATCTTTCCGCTGGTCTTGTCTTTAAGCACATGTACAAACTCATCTTCAGCACCTAAGCCTGCGCCCAGGTTGGTTTTGTTTGGCAGGCTTCCCGGGTTGAAGACAGCTGCTGGCTGGCTGGCATAGGCGTAAGCCTTATGGTCGCTAAAGGCCAGCGTATTTACCGACGGGATGTACATGAACTTGCCCGACACTTCCTCATAGAAGTTAAACGCTACATCAGGGTTGTCCATACGATTGATGGCAAAGATGGATGGTATACGAACGGTGATGTCGTACGGCAGGCCGATCTTAGCGGTAATACCTAAATATGCAGAGGTAAGCTTCCCGTTCTCAATGAACAAGTCGCCCTGGTTACGGCCAGACAGCGCCTGGAAACTATAGGTGCCAGAGGGACTATAGAAAAGATCGTCGTTACGTCCGCCGAAGGTATAATCGAGCGTTTTCACTTTTGTGAGACTATTGTCCGTTATAGCAAATAGCGTGTTTCCTGTCGTTGTGCCGGTAAAACGCATTTGCTTTACGATACCCGGAATGGTTTCTTTGTTTATGGCCGAATACACATTTCTTTTGATGCTTTCAGCATTGTATTGAGGCGTGACAAGCGGCGACATGATGTGGCTTAGGTCGGTATTGATACCTTCAGCGGTCTCCGCAATAACCAGTCCTTCGCCTATGCTGTTGCGTACGGTAAGCCTCCAGTTTGTGATATACTGCAACCCATTTTCTTTATCTGTAGCGGTAAACACCAATGTATGGTATTGGTTTGTCAGATTGGGCTTGACCCGAATCTCTGCATTAAGATTCTTGCTGTTGCTCAATACTACGGACGCGGTATCGTTATACGCAAGGTTCATTTTCCATTGATAGGTAAACCTGCTTTCATCTGCGCCGTTAAAGCTTAGCTTAGGGTTAATAATTAGGTTCTCAAACTGGAATACGGCTAGCGTGTGCATTCCGGTGGTGTCAATAGATACGCCCGGAACAGGATTGGTATCGTAGGTGCTCAAGTCTTTCCGGCACGATATGAAGGCGGACATACCGACCAAAACCGCGGCCATCCAGAGTATATTTTTAAAATTCTTCATGTTAGTCGTATTTTGAACGTGTGTAATAAAGTGGGGTGATCTCCTGTCCGGCAAGCTGACCGTCATCGTGCTTAAGTTTATCGTTAGGATGATCCAGGTTCCATTGCTTTACATAATCACCGAACTTTGTACCCATAGCTATAGCCCCTGCTTCACCAACTGCACGGTACTCTGTTAGGGTAAACTTGGTCAGCCCGGTAGTTTGCAGGATGATCCTGTAGGCCTGCGTGCTGCCTCTCGTGGTAAAGAAATACTGGAAATAGCTCCAAGGGTTAGGTACAAGGATCTGGTTGGTCCAGCCCAGCACAAGTGTAGAGGTTTCTATGTTGCCCGCTTTGAAATCGCCTGCATCGACCAGTTTAAGCTTAACGGCGACCTTTTTGGTGGCCAGCTCCGGACTATTTTTCAATTTAACAGAAAGCTTTCCAGTGAACATTCCGGCCTTAACTACACCACCCAGGATTTCATATTGATTCGGGGAGGCAGTTGTAGATTCATCTTTTACCACTTCCGCAGAGAAGGTACGGTCGTGATCTGCCTTGTTACCGATAATCTTTACTTCAAGTTCCTGTATATATTCGTTTTCAGGGTTTGTCATAAACGAATACTCCGCGATAGGCGAGGCAAAGTTCACCGCTGCATTGGCTTTAAAACCACCTACTTCATCTTTTTTGCAGCCCTGGAATAAAATGGCCAGCGCTATCAGCATCAGACTGATGTTTGATTGATTTTTTTTCATGGTGTTGAATGTTATTGTACTCTATTTCCAAATTCTATTTCTGATTGTGGGTATGGCAATACATAGACATTATCGCCCACGGTACCCGTATATCCTGGTACTGTAGTTAGACCCAACCGTTTGTAAAAGAAAAACAATTGACCCTCACTCACATATTCTTTGCGGTATTCTTTCATAATCTCCTCGTTTACCTGCTCGGGAGTTGCCGTAGCTGCGATATTTTGTGCGATGCCGCGGCTTGCACGAACTTTGTTCAGATATTCAATTGCCTTAGGAAGGTTTGCTGATACGTATTGTTCGGCCGCGATATAATACATTTCGGGTAGCTTAATCAGAGGCACAATATTATAGTAAGACGGGCGGTTTAGCTGTCTCAACTTAATGCTTACAAGTCCGCGTGTTTGTGAACTCAGTAAAGTATTGTAACGGATATCTGCAGCACCGATCGCAGGAATCTGTGTTTCATAAACGCTTTGCGCAAACTGTGGTGCCATAAACAGAGCAAACGTATTTGCTGCGTTACTTGCATCGAGATACGAATTGATAATGTCTGCAAATCCCGCTACATTTAAATTGAAGAGGTGCTCAGGGTACAAAACAGGGTCTGACGCAGCTTCGGTAGAAACGATAAGACGTGCAGGGCTGTCTTTAATGACCTCCTCCGAAGCAACAGCAGCAGCCGCGGCATTTTGCGTTCCACCAACCCAGCGCAACACCCTGGCCTGAAGCGCTTTTACGGCGTAGTAGTTCATGCGCTGTTCCCGATTATTAAAAAAACCGTCGCGGTTAACATTTGCGTAATAACTTGCCGGTTTCTTAGGGTTACTATAAGCTGGATCTTCTTTCAGAAGTTCGGAGGCCGCTTGTAAATCTGCCAAAAGCAGCGATAACGTTTGCTGATACGATACCTGAGGCGTAAGATCTTTGGTAAACTCCGTCACATATGGAATGGTAAGTTTGGTAGCCAAATCCGTCCGCGCAGCAAGATTACCGTGCCCATATACCCGCATCAGATCGAAGTGCATAAATGCGCGCAGACCAAGCAATTCGCCTTTAATGATGGAATGGCTGATCGGATTGAGTACACTTTTGTTTTTATCAATATTGTTAAGCGCATTGTTTATGTTTGCGATAACGTTATAACCTTTATTCCATATGCCGTCTACCACTGGTATAGAGCGTATAGTGCGGTACGAATTGTTCTGTAGATCGGCATATGCAGCGTTGGCAGGCAGCGCTGCATATTGATGCGAAAGAAGATCCATGGCGCTCCAGGTCATTTCCTTCGCATACAGTCCAGGATCTGTCATTCCGATATATACCCCGATAAGAGCATCCTTGAAACCGGACTCGGTCTTAAACTGATCGTCTGACCGAATTTCCGTATTAGATGTTACATCGAGCCAACCTTTCTTGCATGAAGTAGCACATGCCGCTACGGTAAGCAATGCAATGATATATTTATAGTTAGGTTTCATAGTAATTTTTTAAAATGTTGCAGACAAATTGAAGGACAGTGTCCTGGCGAACGGATATTGTGTTCCGCGTTCTAAACCTATGGTAGAGAATGTGGCCAGTTCGTTCATGTTAAATCCTACTTTCAGGCGCTCAATACCCATGCGTTTCGAAAACTGGTTGTCGAACAGGTAGTAAAGATTTACAGCAGAAATGGTGATCTCGTTGCGGTCTTGTACAAAGCGGGTGGTCGACCGTGTAAGTTCACGTGCGCTGGTAGTGCTTGTTCCGTCAGCCGTTGGTATGCTGTAAGTGCCAAGACGCTTATAAAGCGCGTTTTGTCCGGGTACCGACCATCTGCCGGTCAGCACCCGGCGGTCTACATTGTAGTCCATAACAACGTTCTCAACGCGGTCTACCAAAGTCTGGTTGTAAAGCTGGCCACCGCCGAGGTAACGCGCAACGACATTTAGTCCAATTCCCTTGTATTCTCCGGAAAAGCCCATGGTTCCCTGATATTCCGGGTTCGATTGTCCGGCTACGATCTGGTCGGCCGCGTCCCATTCATATGTCGTACTGCCGTTCTTTTTTAAGTATATCTCCCGGCCTGTTGCTGGATCGATTCCAAGTGAAGGAACTGCCCAGATGGCGTTCATAGACAGGCCATCCTCATAACGCTTAACCGGTACGCTATTTCCTCTGTCGGCCGCAATTTTGTCCATCCGCTCATTGAAGGATCTCATGGCACTAGAAAGGCTGATAATTTTGTTCTTGTTGGTCTCCAAACCGAAATTGAGGTTAAGGAAGTTATTGCCGCGGCTAAGCAGCGTGTATGACGTATAAAGTTCTATACCACTGTTCTTAACCTTTCCAAGGTTTTCCTTTACCACGTTAAAGCCTGTGGAGTTTGGTCGGGTGATGTCGGCAATAAGGTTCTCGGTAAATGCTTGATAGTAATCAAAACGCACATTCAGGCCACCTACGGTAATATCCGCACCGGCATTATAGTCGAACTTACTCTCCCATTGAAGGTCTACATTGGAGAGGTTTGCTAAATATGATCCCGGAAAGCCTTGATAGTAGGCATTTTGGTAATATTTGTAAGTTGAAACGGATGAATTGGTTGGGAAGTTTGAATTTCCTGTTGATCCAAGCGATCCGCGTACCTTGAACAATTTAAACACGTCCATGTTTTTAAGAAAAGCTTCGTTATGCAAGTTCCATCCCAGTCCAAGGCTCCAGAAATTTGCCCATCTTTTGTTTGAGCCAAATTGTGAAGATGCGTTCGTGCGGAAAGTAAAGTCAGACAGGAAGCGGTTATCGTACATATAGGAAAAGGACCCTAGAAAACCAAGTTCCCTGCGAACCGAATTAAGACCAGTAGGTGTAGATTCAAAGCGATAGTTACGGCCAAATGTAATGTCGTCGAGCCTGTCGTTCGGGAACCCTTCCACAAAGTGAACAACCTCCATAGAGTTTCTTTCACTGACGTTAAAACCAGCATTACCAAACAGGAAATGCTTATTGATTTCTTTGGAATAGGTCAGGTTGAAGTCGCCCGACAAATATTGCTGCTTGCCGGTGTTGGCCTGATAAGATCCTTTTCTCAGTATATCATCGCCAAAGTAGTTTTCAAATCTTGTATGTGCCGCTGGATAAAACTCGTCAGCATTGCTGTTTTGGACATCAATCCCCAAACGGGTTGTTGCCCGCAGCCCGGGTATCATGGTCCACTCCAGATAGAAATTATTAATAAAGTTGAAATAATCTGTGCTGTTTTTTGAGTTTATTGTCGAGTTGTACAGCGGGTTAACGAACTGAGTACCGTTTGACGAGACCTCGGCATAATAGGGAATAGTGCCGTCGGCATTTTCTGCACGCCAGTAGGGATTCATTTGAGCATATTCGCTGAATGTTCCGTAAGGCGATTCAATGGCTCTGTTGTCGATGGCAGACATGATATTGCGGAAAAGGAGGTTTTTCACACGGTAGGAGGTGCTGATATTTCCGGAAATGTTTTCACGGTTAGAACCAATCATGGCCCCGGTAACGTCACGATAGGCTACATCGGCTATAATGTTCAGACTTGGTCCGCCCAGCTCTACAGAAAGCGCATGTTTATGACCTACACCACTTTGCAGCGGCTTGGCAAGCCAATAGGTGTCAAGCCCTTCCAATACCTGCTTCCTTCTGAAGTTGTACAACTGCTGGCCGGCTACATGCGTTTCGGGAGAACTCGAACCAAGCGGTACATAGTAGCCGTCGATACGCTCTGCTTCCAGTTTTTCCGTCGAATTGGTGAGGTTATAGCTTGTAAGATCGGGCAGTTCGAGGTCTAAGCTGCTGTTGTACGATACACGCGCTCTTCCAGCCGTCAGTTTCTTTGTTTCAATAACGATGACGCCGTTGGCCGCCTTGGCACCATACAGGGCTTTTGAAGCAGCATCTTTCAAAATGGTGACACTCTCAATGCGGTTCATGTCTAAATCAAAAATCCGCTCCGCAGTACTTTCAAAGCCATCCAGTATAAACAGAGGCTCATTGGGGTTTTTGATATAGTTTCCTTTCAGGTTTCCAGTCACCTCATCTGACGCAAGGGGGAAGGTAGAAGTTCCCCTTAGTTGTATGTCGGGAAGTGCATTCGGATTGGATCCGTTGGTGAAGTTATCAAGCACCATGGAAGGCGAGATATTCTTTAGCGCTTGAAAGAAGTTGGCATTACCCACTTTTTTCAGGTCTTCACCTTTAATAACGAGTGTTGAACCGGTAAAGCTCTCTGCTTTACGTGTATAAATACCTGTATTGATCACTACTTCCTTCAAGCCAATGGTGCTTTGCCTGAGGATAACATTAATGGTTTGATTTGCGGGGCGGCCAGCAAAATCAAATGGGATTTCCCTGGTGATATAGCCCAGCATGGAAACACTGAGCGATCCCGCGGCGTTCCTGGATTCGATCCGGTAATTCCCACTGCCATCAGTTGTCGCAAAAGTTGTCCCGGCCAGGCTTATGGTAACGCCAGGTATGGAGGCGCCGGTGGTATCGGTCACCTTACCCTGAATCACATAGGATTGCTGCGTTACATCAGCGTTTCGCCTTTTAGTTAGGGCAATGTTGTTGTTGATGATTTGGAATGAGATACCGGTTCCTGTAAAGCACTTGGTAAGCACTTCATCGATAGTGGCGTTTTTAACCTGGATCGAGATACGCTGATCCTGCAATTGATTTTCATTGTAAAGGAACACATATCCTGATTGCTTTTCGATAGATTCAATGATACTGGGCAAGGATGCATTCCTTTTATTCAGTGTGATTTGGCTGTATCCACGTGCTGCGACGTGCAGAAACGATACCATCACTATCAGGACTGTTAGCTTCATAGCCAGAAAAAGTTTGTTGACCGGCCGTTTTCCGCGCATGCGGTGGCCGTTAGTAATCGTACTAAAATTCATTACATTTGTTTGTTGGGTTAAACTGAAGAATCGGATTTTTTTCCGGAGCATATGCCGGAAAGGTTAACTCAATAATTTGCACGGGAGTGTTGGCGCACTTCCGTGTACTATTTTATAACCTTCTTGCCTTAGCGTTGCTGTCGTAAATGTCTTTTCATGTGTGGTTGTTTAGTGTGTTCGGTTTGTTGATTATTTTATTGTAGTTCAGATTCGATGAAGACAGTGTTGCCTTTTACTTTGTATTTAACGCCGAGAAAACCTATGGTTTTGAGGGCTTGCTGCAGCGTGAGTGTTTTCGGTATTTTTCCGGTGAAAGATACTTCCGGGATGGTTCGCTGGTATCTGAATTCGACGTTATACCAGCGTGACATCGGGCGCAGTACTGTCTCTAGGTCGGCCCGTTTAAAGCTGAAAAGCCCGTTTTTCCAGGCAATCGCCTGGTCGGTGTTTACATTTTTTACATCAAGCAGAACACCGTTGTTGGTATATGACTGCTGACCTGGCTTAAGAATTTGGGTAAACCTATCGCCGTAAACTCTGATACTTCCTTCAACAAGTGTGGTAAGCGTTCCGTGCTCATTGGCATAGCAGTTTATATTAAAGTGCGTACCAAGAACTTCAATTTCCTGACTGCCAGTTTGAACTATGAAAGGCATTACGGGATCTTTTTCCACTTCGAAGTAGCCTTCACCTTTTAGCGTAACTAAACGCTTTTCCCCGCCTTTGAAACTTACCGGGTAGGTGAGTGAGGAACCCGAATTAAGCCATACCAAGGTTCCGTCTGGAAGTGTGACACGAAACTGTCCGCCTGTGGGCACCTCTATGGTATTGGAGACGTTGTTATGCTCGCTGGTATTTGCCTGACTGTAGGTGATCTGCCCGTCGCGTGTTTTATAGATGGTGATGCCCGCCAGTACACTAAGGGTACCATTGGTTTCATCACTTAAGTCTATCCTTTTTCCGTTGCCAAGGATCAGAACAGCTTTGTTGCCGCCCGGCGCCACATCTTCTAATTTCTCGGTTGCATTTGCGGCAAGTTTTTTCACGGGACTGTCAGTTTGCATATGGTAAAGAAATATTCCCGCAACCAGCAGCAACACAGCGGCAGCAGCATAGGGTGCCCAGTTTAACCGCCTTGTGCGTGGTCGTATGGTTTCGAGCAACTTAACGCGTGCGATGCGTTGGTCCGCAATAATTTGAACTGGATCTGGCAGGTCGCCCTTGGACGACTCCATGTACCAGCGCTCCACAAGTGCTTTTTCCTGCTCAGTGGCCTGTCCGTTATGATATCTGTCAAGAAGGTCTTTTGCGTTGGTGGTTCCCATAAAAGTTTGTTAGGCTTATACAGATAAGTACCCTAACCAAGGCCTATGGGGTATTACAAAAGAAAAAAAATATTTGCCCCTAGTTTTGACCGCAGGATTCTGAGTGCGTTACGTACTTGGGTACGCACTGTTTGGGGACTAATATTCAATCTTTCGGCGATCTCTTTGTGGCTTAATTCGTCCGTTCTGCTTAACTCGAATATGATGCGCATTTGCGGTGGCAAGGCGGCGATTTCGGCCTCAATGAGCAGGAGAAGCTCTTTCTCTCTAATTTTTTCGTAGGTGGTATTGGCACCCTGATCTATAAAGACCTGCAAAGAATTGATATAGTCGGTTCTAACCTTGTTGTGTCGGTAAAGTTTTAGCAGACTCTTTCGCACAGCCCCATACAGGTAAACCTGTAAATTAACTGATATGGAGAGCGTTTCGCGATTGTTCCAGAGCGCAACGAATATCTCCTGGAGCAAATCAAGAATTTCTTCCCTGTGAGGAAATCGTTTATATGCATGAATGTACAGTGCTGCATAGTAACGGGAGTGGATTTCCGTAAGCGCAGTGGTATTGTCCAGGCTTAGCTCCCGGATTAACTCTAAATCAGAATACGCACTATAATCTTCCATACCCCCGGGGAAGCAGTTACTTGTTACCGTCGCACTAAAGTTAGCTTTTTTGTGAGATATTGTCCGGCAATTTGAACTTTTATGCACTTTTTTTTGCAGGAAGCCGGCTCAAGTAACTGCTATTTCCCGTTATGGGGTTAAAATTTACTTCAATCCATAGGTTAAATAACCTCCATCAGCAACAATTTCCGTTCCTGTGATAAAACTCGCGGCATCAGAAGCCAGAAACAGTACGGTGCTGGCGATTTCTTCTGGGCGACCTAAACGCTGAAGGGCAGTTGCAGCAGCGAGGTATGATTTAGCTTCTGAGGCAACTGATTCTAGCCCTGGTGTAAGTACTGGTCCGGGACTTACAATGTTTACCCTTATTTTGCGGTCGACCAATTCATTCGCTGCAATCTGTGCGATCTTATTAAGCGCACCTTTGGTAGAGGAGTATACGCTCGTACCCACGTTAGTAGCCGTTGCAACCGTAGAAGAAGTGAAGATAACAGATGCACCATCTGCAAGATGTGGCATTAGCTTTTGAAGTGTAAAATAGTGACCCTTCACATTAGTGTTAAACTGCGCATCGAAGTCGGCTTCCGTGGTTTGCGCAATAGGTGTAAACACAGCAATACCCGCATTGAGGAACAGCACGTCCAGGTTCTGTCGGCTTTCAGCAAAAGTTTTTTCCAGGAGGTCGATATCCGGCATTTTTGACGTATCTGCCACGAGTGTGTGCAGGTTCGGACTATTGATCTCTGCACGTGCCTTGTCTAGGTTCGCTTCATTTCTGCCGGTAATCCATACGTTAGCGCCGGCACCTATGAAGGCATGTGCGGTCGCCAGGCCGATACCTGTGGTACCTCCGGTTATAATCAAATTTTTTCCTGTAAAGTCCATTGTAAAGTGTTTAAAAGTGTTTAATAATTATGATGCAAAACTAGTGTGAGTAAATTAATTATGGTAACTTTGTAACCAAAAGTAACAGTAACATTTGAGTAACCAGGTAACTTATGACAGAAAATATTTGCCACAAACCAGAGATTATGGCCGTTCACGACGCCATGGACGTGCTTAACGGAAAATGGAAGGTTTCCATAGTTTCGTCGATCTGCTATTATAACAAAAGAAGGTTTTCGGATATCCTGAATGATGTAGAGGGTATATCCAATAAAATGCTAAGCAAAGAACTGAAGGAACTTGAAATGAACAAGCTGATTAACCGTACGGTTCATAATACGCAGCCCGTTACTGTTGAGTATAGCCTGACGGAATATGGCAGAACCCTGCAGTCTATTATCGACGACCTGGCCAGGTGGGGAAAACAGCACCGAAAGGTGATTACTGGGAAGGGGTAGTTTCATGTTCAAGCTCTCGGCTTTGCATACAGATTACTGTTTGCTGGAAGCCGGAAATACAGTACATTGGCACCAATGCAGCACTGGGATCAAGCAACCGACGAAGAATTGATCGTTTTACTCGCTCAGGAGGATAAACAGGCCTTCGGGGAAATTTACCGCAGGTATAAGGCTGCGTTGATATTACACGCCTTTAAGAAACTGGGCGACTTTGAGCAGGCTAAGGATGTGGTGCAGGAAGTTTTTTCGACGTTGTGGCATAATCGCATTTCGCTGAGTGCGGTCAACAGTTTGCCCGCCTATTTGTATGTCCTGGTGCAGCGCCGGGTCTTAAACGTGGTAAAACACCATGCTGTGGCCAATCGGTACCTGGCCTCGTTTAATGAGTATCTGGCCGAAAACCCGCATACTCCTGACCAGGTTTTCAGGGAAAAGGAACTCGCTGCACTGATAGACAAGGAGATAGCCAGTCTGCCCGACAGAATGAGAGAGGTCTTGATACTTAGCCGAAAGGAGCATCTAAAGCACCGGGAGATTGCCGAGCGTCTCGGTATATCTGAGTTTACGGTTAAGAATCATATGAAGGCAGCTTTAAAGGTGCTTCGCAGAAACCTCGGAAACGCACTCTTCTTATTTTGCTGATTTTTTTTTTAATCTTACTAGCCCTGTTTGTTTTCCTGGTTGTCTTATCTCTAAAACATCATCATTAGAGATCAGGACTACGGGATATGGATAAACAAGGGTTTGAAAAACTAATAGACCGCTTTTTGGATGGCGAGGCGACTGAGGCCGAGCAGGCGCTTTTACAGTCCTGGTATCATGGTCTTGAAATAGCAGATGCTGAGGGGCTTTCTGACAAGCAATTGCTCGACATTCTGGCACTGAAGCATGAATATATGATGGATGAACCGCAGAGTTTCCGGCTCTCTTATCGCTGGATAGCTGTAGCTGCGTTGTTACTGATGGTGCTTTCTGTGGGCATTTACACTTTGATTTTAAATCCTGGTGGAGGCTCCGCAGAACCGGTGCGGTCAGCGATCACAATCCCACCCGGCGGTAATAAAGCTATTCTAACGCTGGCGGATGGTAGCCGGGTATTGCTCGGTACCACTGCCGGGTCTGGTAAAGTCAAAGAGCAGGGCGGGGTCAGACTTGTTGAGCAAGGGAATGGTAAGCTTGCTTACCTGATCGACGGAAACAGCGCTTCGTCTGACGGTGAAAAACTGATGAACAACATCCGGACACCGCGTGGCGGACAATATCAAGTGACACTTTCTGATGGCACGCGGGTATGGCTAAATTCGGCCTCCTCGATTTCCTATCCCGCTGATTTTCCTGCAGGCGAGCGCCGGGTTGAGATTAGCGGAGAGGTGTATATGGAAGTCGCCCACGATGAGACCAGGCCTTTCCGTGTGGTTTCTGGACAGCAAACCGTGGAAGTGTTGGGTACCATGTTTAATATAAATATATATCCTGACGAACCAGCTGTCCGGACTACACTGTTGGAAGGCAGCGTTCGCGTAATCCCCGGCTCTAATGTCTCCACTACTTCTATAGCTGTTTTAAAGCCGGGTCAGCAGTCCATCCTGGCTGGAGGAAGTGTAAAGATCGCTTCTGCCGATGTAGAACCGGTTATTGCCTGGAAGAACGGGATATTTAAGTTCAATAAGACGAGTCTGCGTGAGGTAACCCGACAGCTTTCCCGCTGGTACGATGTGGATTTTACCTATGCGGCCGGGATGAGTGACCGTAGTTTCTCCGGCGAACTTGCCCGAAATTCAAACATTTCTGAGATCCTTGACATGCTGAGTTTTCTTGATGTCAATTTTAAACTGACGCAGCAGGATGGCCGGAAGGTAATACATATTCAACAAAAATAAACTGAACCAAAAACCAACAAACCCAACACGATGAAAAAATGGCTGCCATGATGTAAACGAAGGTTTCCCGGAATAAAAAATGCAGGAGTGTGACAGCACCCCTGCGTTAAGCTGGCTTAACCTTGCCTGAGGGCAAACGATGAAAAGTGATTCAATCAATTAAACCAAACTGTACAAAAGTAATGAAATTCAATTCTATTGCTGTGCCGGAGGCATGGCATTTAAAAAAAATCCTAATGGTTTTAAAACTAACCACATGTATACTATTTATTGCTTTGCTCCAGGTAAGTGCTGCCGGCTATGGACAGGTGAGCCTGAATGAAAGCAATGTGCCTCTTGAAAAGGTACTGAAGCTGATTAACAAGCAAACGGGGTATCATTTTTTTTATGATTCGGAAGACCTGGACAAAAAGGTCGTCTCTGTGAATGTAAAAAATGTGACTGTTGAGACAGCTCTGAAGACCTGCCTGGATAACTTGCCGCTCACTTATAAGATTGTTGGACGCAATATTGTTCTAAAGCAGTTGGAGCAATCTGTACCCATGTCTCCGGCAGTATCTAATGTTGCCACCCAGGTAACCGTGGGCGGGAAGGTGACCGACGAAACGGGCGGACCAATGTCGGGCGTAGGGATTATGAACAAGCGTTCAAAAAAGGTGGCCGTGACGGATAAGGATGGTTCCTATGCTATTGCGGCTGAACGTGCTGACGTACTGGTGTTTTCCTACATTGGGTATAAGACCACCGATGTAACCGTTGGCAATTCTACGGTTTACAATGTAAAGCTTGAACCAGTTACTTCCGGTTTGGAGCAGGTGGTTGTGGTAGGGTACGGAACAGTGAAACGTAAAGATCTGACCGGGTCAGTAGCTTCTGTCAGCGTAGACGAGATCAAGGACATACCCTTCATGAGTGTAGACCAGGCGTTATCGGGTAAAGCAGCCGGTGTCCAGGTAGTGCAGGGCGACGGCTCACCGGGGGGTGTTGCCAGTATCAGGGTTCGCGGCGGAACTTCGATAATGGGCGGAAATGATCCGCTCTATATTATTGACGGCGTGCAGATTACACCTCAAAACAGATACATCAGTACTCCCGGCGAACTGGTAGATCCTGTTGCACGCGCATCGAGCGATTCTTCACCAGCGCTAGCCGGGGCTTTTGCCAGGGGATTGAATAGTCTGGCCGGTTTGAACATCAATGATATCGAAACTATCGATATATTAAAAGATGCTTCAGGTACGGCGATTTATGGTTCGAAAGCGGCCAATGGGGTGGTAATCATCACCACTAAAAAAGGCAGGCGTGATCAGAAGCCGGTTGTAGAACTAAACAATTATACCGGCTTTTCTAATCCGATAAAAGCGGAGTTGCTGAATGCCGATGAATACCGGACGATCATGAAGGAAGCAGCGCAGAACTTGCTGAACGAACAGGCTGCGCTAGGGGAGCCCTTAAGTGCAAGGGCCAGTAGCATCGTTAATACGCCTGACTTTCTTGGTGCAGATAACACAGACTGGCTGGATCTGGTGTTGCGTACGGGTTTAACTCAAAATACCGACCTGTCGGTTCGCGGCGGCGGAAAGGCCTCTCGGTATTATACTTCATTATCGTACAGCAAGCAGAGCGGGGTAATTGAGGGGACAGACTTTTCGCGTCTTTCGGGTAAGGTGAACTTCGATAACGAGGTGACCAGCAAGTTTAAAGTGATCACCAATATCAACTATGGCTTTACCACCAACAATATTACCAACGGCGCATACTCGCAGGCGCTTTATGCACCGCCTACACGGAGTCCTTATAATGCAGATGGTTCGCTGACAAACCTGAGTGCCGGGGCTATTGGAAGCGATGCTTATCTAGGTTTGCAGAACCCATTGTTGTTGCTGAAGGGTATAAACCGAGGCAAGAACGCCATGTTCCTGGGCTCCCTTACGCTGGAATACGATATCCTTAAAAACCTGAAATTCCGTAGCCAGTCGTCTGTAAACTATAACAATTACCAGCAGCGAAACTTCACGCCATCGTCTACACTAGTCGCTTCGGGTAGTACCAATGCAGTCGACTCTAAAGGAGGTGTAGGTTCATTGGGCCAGTCAGAAAACGTGAGTTATCTTTACGAAAACACCTTAAATTACAATACACAGTTTGCTGAGCATCGCTTAGATTTCGTGGCGGGTACTTCCTGGCAGTTGAGTAAGTCGTCCTCTTTCCAGGCATCGGGCCAGACCTTCCCGGATGACGTTGTACTGAACCACCTTGGTTCTGCGGCAGTAACCCTTCCGAACGTTTCGTCATTTGGTCAGAATTCACTCTTAAGTTTTTATGCAAGAGGTAACTATGCTTATCAGGATAAATACTTGCTTACCGTTACAGCACGTTCTGATGCTTCTTCCAAATTTTCTAATACCAACCGGATCGGCTATTTTCCTTCTGCTGGTGTAGCCTGGCGGTTATCAGAGGAAAATTTCATGAAGGATATAAGTTGGATAGATGATATTAAACTGCGCGCCAGTGCCGGTTATACGGGTACGCAGAATATCGGCGATTATTTGTACCGCACTCTGTATACTCCAGCCACCTATAATGGTGCAAATGCCGTTATACCCAGTCAGCTCGGCAATAATGCCATCAAGTGGGAGTCAACTTTACAAAAGGATGCTGGAATTGACCTTTCATTGTTCGATTCAAGATTATCGGCAAGTATAGGTCTTTACGAGAAGAAGTCGTCGGGTCTGCTGTTTACCCTTCCGCTTGCACCAAGTTCTTCGTTCAGTAATTTAACGGCCAATCTGGCCGATATACGCAACCGCGGTTTGGAAATTGGTCTGCAAGGCGAGATTTTACGCGCTAAGTCTTTTACCTGGAGGAGTGATCTGAATGTGTCGTTCAACAGAAGTCTGGTTACCGGGCTTAATATGGACTATGCCGATCCTAAGCATGGAAGTGTAAACAGCAACAACGGACAAAGTTATATCATGTCGAACACCGTGCTGCGAACCGGCATGGCAGTAGGGCAGTTTGTTGGTGCCCAGTACGCAGGCATTATCCAAAACACGGAGCAATTGGAGGCCTATAAAGCACAGCAGCCCTTTTATATGTTCTTTAATCCATACCTGAACATCGGCGATGCTATGTATCAGATCGGTAGCGGTCCGCTGGAAGGATTTGTGGATACCTACAGACTTATTGGAAGTGCCGCGCCTAAATTTTATGGGGGCTGGACGAACACGTTAATCTTCAGTAACTTTTCACTGGTGAGTCTGCTTAACTATTCTTACGGGGGCCAAATACTCTACCTGGCCGATATCCGTGACAATTTTATTTATGACATGGCCAACAAAGGAAGGGTGGTACTTGGCCGCTGGACGCCGGAAAACACGAATACCGATCGTCCGCGACTGGTATACGGGCAGAATTCTATCGGCACAACCAGCAGCAGTATTTACAGTTCGTCATACATCAAACTGAAATCGCTGACATTGAACTATCAGCTGCCACAAACCCTGCTCCAGCGCCTTAAGGTCGCCAACCTATCGGTGTATGTTTCAGGCACCAATCTGTTTACCATATCAAAATATCCTGGTCAGGACCCCGAGGTAAGCAACGATCCTTACAGCTTGGTTGATGGCTATACAGATTCCAACGCTTATCCTACGATAAGACAGTATGTATTGGGTGCAAGGCTAAGTTTTTAACAGATAATAATTGATAAGATCATGAAACACAAGATATTGATGGCGATAGTGGGACTTACCTTGTTATCGCAATATGGATGTAAGAAAGAATTGGATGCGCTGCCCGAAAATGCGCTTGTAGAGGGTAACGCGATTGTAAATCAGCAAACAGCTGCAACGGCTTTAAATGGGGTATATTACCGGTTCGCTAATGCTACGGTAACGAATACCAACTGGCTAAGCAACCAGATAAACGGCGGAATCCTGACCGGTTATCTGGACGATGGCAACAATACTTTAAATGAGGCCAAAAACCTGCTGGGTACTAGTCCGATGAACAGCGAATGGCGTACACAATACACATTAATCAATGCGGCAAACGGTGTTATTGAAGGCTTAAACAAGCTGGGCAGCGCTGCCATCGCTGATGATGTAAAACTTCGAATGCTTGCAGAAGCCCGGTTTTTACGCGCCTACGGCCACTTCAAATTGCTACTTTGGTTTGGTCAGTGGTGGGATTTGAACAGCGCGTACGGTGTGATGCTACGCGAGAAGTTTATTACCTCGACAAATATTTCGCAGGCCAGGGCATCGGTAAAAGACAGTTATGCTTTTATACTGGAAGATCTGAACTTTTCGATAGCGGCCGATGTTCCGGCAACAACAAATGTATATGCGAATAAGTGGACCGCAATGGCCCTTAAAATGCGGGTACTAATGAGTCGCGGACAGGGAAGTGACTATGCCGATTGCGCCCAGCTTGGAAATACGATAATCACCACCGGCCCGTATGTGCTCGAAAACAATCCGAGGGATATATTCTACACTAAGGGCTTAACCAGCACCGAGGTGATTATGGGTGTTAAACCTCAGGCCAATCAGGAGAACTACTACTATAACACAAGTGGAAATTACGTTTCCAGAAACTCCTATTATGTGGCTACCGCTGCTTTGAATACGCTGCTAACCAATGATCCTCGCAAGTCATGGATGATCGGGAATGCCGGGAGAAGGGGCAAAGGGTACTATTTTATCAAATATGTGCAGCCTGCCCTGGCCACGACGATGGTATCTGAAGTTGCATATGCCTTCAGACTATCGGAGATCTACCTGATGCAGTCGGAGGCGATTGCGCGCTCAGGCGGTGACCTCAACCTGGCCAAAACACAGTTAAAAGCAGTAATGACCCGCGCCGGGGTGACGAACTTTAGTGCTGTAGACGGCTCCGGCACAGCCAACGAACTTTGTAAGGAGATTTACTATGAATATGTCAGGAGCCTTATCGGTGAAGATGGACAAGCTTATTGGGCGCTGCTTCGTTTTCCTTTGGCTAAGGTGACTGAACTGCGCCCGACAATAACAAGTGTGAATCAATATATTTTACCGATACCGAAAACGGAGTTTGTAAGTAACCCGGCTATTGGCGATCAAAACCCAGGATATTCTAAGTAAGATTTACTAAACATTTGATATATGAAAGCAATCAAAATATTAGGATGCGCGCTGCTGGTAAGCTTCTGTATAAACGTTAACGCACAGGAACAAAAAGTTACTTCACCCGCGAATATGGATCAGATGTTGGCTTCGCTGGTATCTGAGCTTCAAAATAAACTGGTAGGCAAGAAAGCGCCCAATTTTATTACCAAGGACGTCAACGGCAGAAAACTGTCGCTTGAAAGTTTTAAGGGTAAGTATGTAATCCTCGACTTTTGGGCCACCTGGTGTAAACCATGCAGACAGAGTCACCCGCATCTCATCTCCCTTTACAAAAAGTACCATGATAAAGGTCTTGAAATTATTGGCATAGCAGATGATGATCCGCGACCTGAAGCCTGGCGTGAGGCCATTGCGGCCGACAACATCACCATGTTTCACCACGCGTTGGCAGGTTCAGATCCCAAAAAACGTATGAAGGGTGAGGAGAATCCCGCCGATATTATGGCCATGTACAGCGTTCCGGCGTTGCCCACCAAGTTTGTGATCGACAAAGCAGGTAAGGTTGTGGCGGCTTACGTTGGCGATAGCGATAAGATTGACGGTAAACTAAAAGAGCTCTTTGGGTTCTAGCGGCCCTCAGATCGAAACTTCGTTCCATTAAAAGATCAGTATCCTTAAAATGCGGGATACTGATCTTTTTTATTTTTATCCTAGCCAAGTCTTTGTGGGCTTTATAGCTCAGTTCCTAATCTCGAGCTCAGGTGGCCTCTTGCAGGTTTTTGGTAGTCTATGTAATGCTTGTTTAGAATTTGTATAAATAATTTGAGACTTTATTTGGAATAATTCTAAACATACTTCTATATTTGCTGGCATAAAAAAAATGCCACACGGTTTCGGACCCGTGTGGCGACCGGCAAAGCCGGGTTACCTTTAATCTCAGTTAAAAGCCATGCAAATTAGTAAATTTTTGCTATTGGGTATATTATGTACCTGCGTATTTTTTTCACAAGCCCAAACCGGGCCAAGCAGCCTGAAGGGGAGGCTTACCAGCAGCACCGGAGAATCGGTACCTTCAGCAACCATCAAACTTCAAAATTCCGCTTACGGCGCCGTTTCTGACGAGAATGGTTATTATCAGTTCAGTAACGTTGCCGCGGGCAGTTATAGTATTCTTGTTTCTGCTATCGGGTTCCATCCTGAGAAAAAGAATGTCAAAATTGAGACCGGTAAACAGCTGACGCTCAACTTTACCCTCGCCGAGGATAGCCGGAATATGGAGACGGTAAACGTGATTGGCCGTACTAAAGCACAGGAGGTAAACCGGCAGGCTTTCAATGTGACAGCGGTTGATGCGACGAAATTGTACAATACGACACTGGATATTTCGGGCGCGTTAGACCGCGTAGCTGGTGTCAGGGTAAGGGAATCTGGTGGTGTGGGTTCTAATTTTGATATTTCGCTAAATGGCTTTTCCGGCCGGCATATTCGGTATTTTATTGATGGAATACCTATGGACAATTTTGGATCTTCTTTTCAGGCCAATAATATTCCTATCAATGTTGCGGAGCGGGTTGAAGTCTACAAGGGTGTGGTGCCGATTTGGCTGGGATCTGATGCGCTGGGTGGAGCGATAAATATTGTAACAGGCAACAAGCACCGGAACTATGTGGATGCCTCGTATTCTTATGGCTCCTTTAATACACACAGAAGTGTGATTAACGCCGCTGCGACATCGAAAAACGGGTTCACTGTTCAGATGAGCGCTTTCCAAAATTATTCGGATAATAATTATAAAATTCAGATTGAACAGTTACTTCAAAATAACATGCTACCGGATAGGAGATCTGAGACGGTGAGGAGGTTTCATGATGTTTATCACAACGAGACGTTGATTGGTAACGTCGGTGTTATTAATAAATCCTGGGCCGACAACTTGCTGATTGGATTGACGCTGGGTCAGAATTATAAGGAAATTCAAACCGCAGCGAGACCGATCGCTGTATATGGACAGTTGCACAGGCGTGGAAATATTCTGATGCCATCATTAAAATATAAAAAGACCGATTTAATACCTGGGTTGGAAGTGACTGTTAATGCAAATTATAATCTGGGCTATGAAACAACCATAGATACTGCGAAAGCAGACTACGATTGGGATGGAATACGGGATTCTAAGACTTCAATGGGCGAGAATGAGAACGGGCAACATAGGAAATATTGGAATAACAACGGCTTGGCTACAGCGATGGTAAGTTATAAACTTGCTGAGCATCACGGTATAGCGCTAAATAACCTATTCTCTACGTTCGACAGGAAGCAAAAAGATGTTTTATTTCCGGAACTGGACGCACAAAATGTTCCAAAAAAAATGGACAAGAACGTGCTGGGATTTGGCTACTCCTACGATGTTGCAAACAAGTGGAGCCTGAATTTTTTCGGTAAATACATCTTGCTTAAGAATGTTGTTAACAGCTATAGTCAGAAAAGTACAGACCAAAAATTCGGATATGGTACTGCTCTTGCTTACTACATTACACCGAATCTTCAGATCCGCGCTTCGTATGAGCTTGCCAACAGGATACCTGAAGCCAACGAAATTTTTGGTAACCTTGAAAGTTTCAAAGGCAATCCTTCTCTTAAACCCGAACAAAGCGATAACCTTAATTTAGGCGTCGTATATGGATTTCAAATAAATGAAGTAAACCGCTTTTCTGTTACTGCTAACGCTATATACAGAAATGCTTCCGATTATATCTATTCTCATTTGGTAGGAGGGACGAGCCAGCAAAGAGATTGGTCAACAGTAAGCAACCGGGATGGCGTACGCACTACTGGTATTGACGCGGAAATAAGGTACTCTTATAAGGGATGGTTAAGTGCCGGCACAACCCTAACCTATCAGAACATTATCAATATGCAGAAGCATGACTGGGACCCAAATGCTGGAAGGTACTACGATGAGATAAGCTGGGCTTATTTAGACCAAATGCCCAATATCCCGTATTTCTTTGGCAACGGCGATCTCTCCGCGTCTTTTAAAAATGTTTTTCGCAAGGGAAACAATCTTACTCTCGGATATAATGTATTGTTTGTAGATCGCTTTTGGCTCGACTGGCCTAGTTACGGCAATCCATCCGATGAGGATAAATTTTCCACAAAAGTTCAGTTAAGTCACGACGTAAACTTCGTTTACAGTATGAAAAACGGCCGCTATAATATTTCCATGGAGGCCAGGAACATCGCGGACAAACCTGTATTCGACAATTACGCATTACAAAAGCCAGGACGTGCCTTCTACCTGAATTTCAGGTACTTTATAAATAAACCATAGTAGTCAATATTAATTTTAATAACAACATGAAAACAACTATTACCAAAGCTCTTGTTGCCCTTGCTTTTGCTGGCGCTTTAAGTTCTTGCGAGAAAAAACCGGATAGGGAAATAATTCCTGAAAACCCCGGAAACTATATCATAGCGGTATCGCCGACTGCCATCGCGAGTAAAGCTGATTACCTTGTAACTGCCAGTAACCTGGAAAGTGGTGCTGTGTCTATCATTGGTAACGGTACTGAGCAGGCTGGTTTGTACAGATACTATGTCACTGCTAACAATAAGCTCTTTAGTATGTTATATGGTCAGGGTAGTCCCGGAGCCGTAACGGTTTATGGCATAAACGAAGGCAAACTAAAGAAACTTAATGATTTTACTTCTGCAACTGTACACGCTTTTGCCCCGGTAAACGATGATATTCTTAGCATAAGGGTTCCAAGAAGGATGGCTGCAGCGGGTTCGCCGACGGTATACGAATGGTACCGCGTAAGTACAACAACGAATGAGGAAGTTGCTAAGGGCACTGCTGATGCTATAGTACCTAGTGGAAACGGCGAGATCGCACACCTGAGCTGGATCAAGCAAGTTGGTAATAAGGTGTTCGCTCCATATTTCAGTATTTACAACAGTTTCTTTACAAAATATCCTGATCAGGCTGGAATTGCTGTATTCTCTTATCCTGGAATGCAATATGAAAAAACTATAAGGGATACCAGGACAAGTTTTATTGGCAGATATTTTACTGACGGTTTAGGCGTTGTGGAAAATGGCGATTGCTATGCGTTTTCATCATCAGTGGCTGCAGATGATGATCCGGCGACCACTGCGGTAGATGCTAAAATGACTTCCACAAAACCTTCCGCAATCACCCGTATAAAAGCCGGTACTACGGAATTCGACCTCGATTACTTCTTCAATTTCGAACAAGCGTCTAACGGATATGTAATCACTAACTGGCTGTATGTGGGTCAGAACAAGTTTATAGCCAACATAGAGCCGGTTGCAACCAAAGGTCAGTACGTTGTTGGTAAACGCTTAGCGATTGTTGACGTGGTGGCTAAAACCGTTAAGGCAGTTACAGGTTTTCCTGAAGTAAGCCAGATCTCTAGTGTGACGACCACAAATTATAGTCCTAAGGATGGCAAAACTGGTTACATCGGCGTAAACCTGGTTAGTGGTGCGACTTATATTTACAAAATTGACGCATCTACTGCTACCGCTACTCAAGGTATCAAAGTAGAAGGCGGTACGATCACGGCAATTCAGCACCTGCAATAACATATTGTTTGATATAGGGCTATGTTTAGATTAATTATAAATAATATGTGTTTTATTTGGATTAATTCTAAACGTAGTTCTATATTTGCCGCATAAATGTTATAAAAAATTATGCATATCAAATCAATTGTGCTCTCAGGCATGTTATGTGCCTCTATTTTTTCAGCAAGCTCGCAAGAAAAATTTGTAGCCTCTGCCGCCGGGGCGGGTAATCAACCGGCCCCTTCCCGTGGTGTAGAACAGCAGTACGGTATTATCAAAGGCCGCATAACTACATCAGACGGCAGCATTGCTCCGTTTGTAAGTGTTTCTTTGAGAGGAACTCCGTATGGAGCGATGACTAACGAAGATGGAGAGTACCAAATAAGAAGAGTCCCTGCAGGACAGTACACACTTGTGGTATCTGCAGTTGGTCTTTATCCAAAGGAGAAAGAAGTTACGGTTAATGCGAAGTCGACCGTAGTTGTTGATTTCTCGCTGAATGAAAACCTTTCTGAACTTGAAATGGTAGAGATTGATGGTCACAGAAAGAGATATAAAGTCGAGAAGGTTTCTCCATCACTACGCCTTCAATCGCCTCTGCTTGAAGTGCCTCAAAACATCAAGGTGGTGACCAGCGCTGTCATGGCTGACCAGCAAGTTTTTGACATTGTCGATGGAGTTACCAGGAATGTTTCAGGTACCACCAGGACCGGACACTGGGATGCGCAATATGCAAATATTTCTACCCGGGGAACAACCATTCCGGCGTTCCGTAACGGGATGAACTTAAAAATGCCTTGGGGACCTCTGGCGGATGATGCAGCGACCATCGACCGGATTGAATTTGTTAAAGGCCCTTCAGGCTTTATGATGGCTAATGGTGAACCAGGAGGTATCTATAATATTGTAACTAAAAAGCCTACGGGTCAGAACCGCAGTTCAGTAAGTCTTGGCGGCGGAGGCTTTAATCTTGGCCGTGCAGCTATCGACCTCGATGGGAAACTATCCGGTGATGGACGTTTGTTGTTTCGTTTCAATGCAGCAGCTCAAACGAAGGGGAGTTATAATAAGTATAATTACACCGATAAATATGTACTTGCACCTGTTGTGAGCTACCAGATTGATTCAAACACATTAATAACTGCTGAATATACCACCCAGCGCGTAGAAGCACAAGCATTAGGTACTTACGGTTTTTCTCCAAAAGGTCTGGCTGATACCGATCCAAGTTTTTTTATTGGTGATCCGGCGCTTGATCCGGTGAAGTTATGGGATCATAATGCTACTTTATATTTTACCCATAAGTTTGACGAAAACTGGAAGGTGAACGGACAGGCTGCTTATATAAAATATGGTATGTTTGGAGGTACACCGTGGCCGTCTATGATTGCACCTAATGGTGACATGAGGAGATACCTGAATATTAGTGAAGAACTGGCTATAAGCAAAAATGCACAATTGAGCATTCAGGGAGACTTGATTGCAGGTTCTGTAATTCACCGTTTAATGGGTGGTATAGATATGGGTAACCTGAAAACCTGGGGCGATTTTTCCAGTGTAACTCATGGTGATCTTCAGTTGTCCGGTAATGCGCCGTTTAATATATATGACCCGACATACGGAATCCCGATGGCAAATATTCCGGTGTTTGACCGTTCAAGAAGTATACAGGTCCGTTCAGGCTCAAATACATATGCAACTAATCTCACCTACACCGGTGCATACTTACAGGATGAAATCAGGATGCTGGAAGAAAAGTTGCGTCTAACCCTTGCGGGAAGATTTACTCATGCAGTTACTGTTGGAAAGAAGAATTCATTGCAGGTGTCTGACAATGTGTTTAGTCCGCGTATAGGCTTAAGCTATTCAGTTACTAAGGACTTTTCTGCATATACTTTATATGATCAGAGTTTCTTACCTCAGTCGGGACAGGATTTCTTCGGCAATTCCTTTAAAGCAGTTCGCGGAGATAACATCGAATTTGGCGTTAAGAAAGATTGGTTTGACGGGAAGTGGAACGCGACGGCCGCCGTATACAGAATAACAAAATCTAATGTCTTGGTTGCTGACCTTGACCACCCCGGAGCTAATTGGAGAACTCAGTTGGGCGAAATCCGCTCGGATGGTGTAGAGTTAGATATTTCCGGTGAAATCATGAGTGGATTGAATGTTATCTTAAATTATGCATTTACTAACGCAAGAGTAACCGAAGATACGAATCCTGTTTTTATAGGTAGGCCCTCACCTAATTCTGTGAAACATATAACAAACGGATGGCTAACATATCGTCATAGAAAGCCTGGTTCTATTCTAAATGGTTTTGGCCTGAGCGGCGGCTATCAGATTCAACTGGACAGGTATGCTGGTTCTACATCGCTGCCGTTTATGATTCCAAACTATTATCGCTTCGATGCTGGTGCTTCTTATGAGAAAGGCAAATTCACTATCTCAGCGGTTGTAAATAACTTGCTAGACAGAAGGTTGTTAACGCAGGGATCTTACACTAGCGTTGCTAGCCCGACGCCTACCAGCGTATCATACTACACTTACATTTATGAAGTGCCGCGCAACGGGAGGGTAACCTTAACCTACCGATTTAAATAATTCAACAAGCTAACAATAAAACGATGATGACAGACAGGAATTCCACACAGAAAAAAAAGCAAAAGGACTCGCTTTTTAAGAGGGTAAACAACTGGCTCCATCTGTGGATGGGTCTTATATCTGGCGTCATTGTTTTCGTTGTCTGCATCACAGGCTGCATATGGGCATTCCAGGAAGAAATTACAGCCCTGGTAGAGCCGGAACTAAACGTGGAGTGGCAGGATAAGCCTGTGATTACGCCGTCTGCTATTGCCACTGTGGCCTCGGAGCGTTTTCCTGATAAGGTGGCGGCATCTGCTTATTATTTACAAGGCCGTGCTGTGCAGGTTACATTAAGGTCACCTGAAGAGGTTGGCCGCCGAGGTGCTGGTGTTACGCTCAACCTGAATCCTTATACGGGTGAGGTAATGAAGGAGCAGGTGCGGAAAAAAGGTGAGGTTGATTTCTTCAGGTTTATCCTGAACGGTCACCGCTTTTTATGGATGCCTCCGGCAATAGGCAGGCCTATTGTTAATTACGGTACGCTGGTATTTGTGGTATTGTTGATTACGGGCCTGATTTGGTGGTATCCTAAGAAATGGAACAACTCTACACGCGATAAGAGTTTTAAAATTAAGTGGAAAGCTTCATTTAAACGCGTGAATCTTGATCTGCACAATGTGCTTGGTTTTTATTCCCTGCTGTTTCTTGCGGCAATCGCGCTTACCGGAATGGTATATGGAATTGAGTGGTATAGTAAAGGCTTGTACTGGGTTACCAGCGGAGGGGAGAAACTAGGTGAGTATGGCCGCCTGCAGTCGGATACCACACAGGTTGGTAAGTTTTACAGACCACTTGAGGCTATGGATGCAGCCTGGAGCAAGGTTGTTGCCAAGAGCCCGGAATCTAAAGGGTTCTATTATGTTTTTCCTGATCAGAAAAAAGCCAAAGCGGCCATCGAAATATCAGTATACCCAAGCAGAGGACAGTTTTACAACCGCGAGGCCTATGCCTTTGATCAGCATACCTTGAAGGAGCTAAAGGGTACCGATGTATATTCGGTGTCTTATGCAGATGCCGGCTTTGCGGGCAAACTTCGGAAAATGAATTATGACATCCACGTGGGCAGCATACTGGGCTTCCCGGGAAAAGTGCTGGCATTTTTAGCTTCACTGATTGGCGCAAGTTTGCCTATCACGGGGTTCCTGGTATGGTATGGACGAAAGTTTAAGAAGAAAAAGAAGTCTGACAGCAAGAGTGCTTTGCAGTCGGCAGGCGGGGGGCCTAATCCGGGCAGAAAGGTATTTAAAAAGGTACCGGAGCCCGTGCTCGCTGCTAGTACTCCCGTGAAGTAATTGTCTATTAAAAACCTATATAAAGAAATAAAAATGAAGAAACTAAAATTCGCGATTCTTGCCGCACTGCTGACGTTCTCAACTGCCAGTGTTTTCGCACATGCACTATGGATAGAAACTGCTGCCACCGGAAAGGTTGGACAGAAGCAGACCGTTAAAGTTTTCTACGGTGAGTATGCCGATCTGGGTCGCGACAGCGTTTCGACCTGGTATTCTGACGTTAAAGAATTTACGCTGTGGCTGGTTGGTCCCGATCAAAAGAAAACTCAGCTGACAGTCACTCCCGGTGTAAACTATTTTGAAAGCAGTTTTACACCACAGCAGAATGGCGCATACACCATCACGGTAAGCCATGAAGCTAAAGACCTGGGTGGTACTACCAAATACCACTTTCTCTCAAGCGCAACCGTATCGGTTGGCGGGGTAGCGCCGTTAGCTTCTCAAAATAGCAATGCCCTTAATCTGCACCTGGCCGATGTATCATCGCTTAAAGTGAAGAAACCGGTAAAAATGACTGCCTATTTAAACGGTACTGCTGCTAAAGAAAAAACGGTTACTGTTTTCTCGCCTTACGGATGGTCTAAGGAGTTTTATACCGATGCCAACGGTAGTTTCGAGTTTACACCTATTTGGCCTGGGCGCTATGTGGTTGAGGTGAGCGATATGGACAAGACACCTGGTGAGCATCATGGGAAGGAATATAAAGCGACCTGGAAGGGCGCAACCTACAGCCTGGTACTTTAAGAGATATGCATAGATAAAAACAATTTATCTCCAGTTTATATTATAAGGGTAGTACATTGATGTATTACCCTTATTTAATTTACAGCTATGCAAGAAGAAACAAAGAAACACCCGGCACCATCAGACGAAGTTCAAAAAGATATAGAAACAGTGACTCCCGATACTGAAAAAGAGGGTCTGCCAAACGATCGCACCGGAGAGGTTGATGAAAGTGCAGTAACGAAGGAAGGCAGGGAGGAAGAGGAATAGCTCTTCCTGCCGCTCACTATTTCGCCATCATATCATAACACTGCAGTGCAATCTCCAGTTCCTCGTTGGTCGGAATAACCAAAATCCTGACCGCAGATCCATCTTCACTGATGTCTGTGATTTGCTTTTTGTAGTTCCTGTTCTTTTCCTCGTTCAGCGCTATACCCAGGTAGTCCATTTCTTCGCATACTGCTGTGCGCATGTCGGCGTCATTTTCGCCGACTCCGGCTGTGAAGATGATTGCGTCGAGTCCGTTCATTGCAGCGGTGTAAGCACCCAGGTATTTTTTGATACGATAGGCGTAAATTTCAAGTGCCAGCTTAGCCCCCTGATCACCGTTTGCAACGCGTTTGCGAATGTCTCGCATATCGCCGGAACCGCCCACACCCAGCAATCCTGATTCTTTATTCAGTAGTCTGCTAAGCTGTTCAAGCGTATAACCTGAGTGTTCAATGAGATGGAAGATCAACGATGGGTCAATGTCGCCCGACCTGGTGCCCATCATTAGTCCGGCCAGCGGTCCGAAACCCATGCTGGTGTCTACCGACTTGCCGTTTTTGATGGCGGTCATACTGCATCCGTTGCCCAGATGTATACTCACGATCTTCGTGTCTGCTTTATCGCCCAGCCACTTTATTGCCTGCTCGCTCACATACTTATGGCTGGTGCCGTGAAAGCCGTACACGCGCATCTTGTTTTCCCTGTAATACTTTTCGGGAATGGCAAAGCGGTAGGCTTTTGCCGGGAGGGTATGGTGAAATGCCGTATCGAAGACAGCGATCTGAGTAATGCCCGGGAAAGTCTGCTCAGCCATTTCAATGCAGGCGTAGTTGGCCGGGTTGTGTAGCGGTGCCAGGGAAAACAGCCGGCGGATTTGCTTCTTGACATCGTCGTTGATCACAGTGGCCTCCGAAAATCGCTCACCGCCGTGTACAACGCGGTGACCTACCACATCGACTGCTGCAGGCAATTCTTTAAGCACTTCGTCAAGTGCGGCCTTGTGGTCGCTGATAGGGCTTCCTGCTTCGCCAATGCGTTCTACCAGTCCGCTGGCTAAGAGCGTACCAGAAGGCATCTTTAAAAGCTGATATTTCAGGGAACTGCTTCCCGAATTAATAACTAAAATATTCATGTATAAGTTATAAGTCCTGGCACTGGATGGCGGTGATGACTACAGTATTGAAAATGTCATCCACGGTGCATCCGCGGCTCAGGTCGTTGATTGGTTTATTTAATCCTTGAAGCATAGGGCCGATCGCCAGTGCGCCGGTTTCCCTTTGCACGGCTTTGTAAGTGTTGTTTCCCGTATTGAGATCAGGAAATATCAGTACACTGGCCCGTCCGGCTACTTCCGAGCCAGGCAGTTTTTGCTTACCCACTGCGGGGTCAACGGCAGCGTCGTACTGTATCGGTCCCTCAATCTTAAGTTCGGGGTGGCGTGCTTTAACAATGGCCGTGGCCTCGCGTACGCGTTCTACATCCTCGCCCTCACCGGAGGTGCCCGAGGAGTAGGAAAGCATTGCTATGCGTGGTTCTATACCAAACCGGGCGCTGCTCTCGGCCGAAGAAATAGCGATCTCCGCCAGTTGCTGCGCAGTGGGGTTGGGATTTACCGCGCAATCGCCAAATATGGCTACCCGCTCAGGCAAACACATAAAAAAGATGGACGATACAACAGACACGCCTGGTTTGGTCTTAACAAACTGCAGTGCGGGCCTAATAGTATGCTGCGTGGTGTGTACCGCTCCTGAAACCATGCCGTCGGCATGACCTTTATAAACCATCATCGTGCCGTAGTATGATACGTCGGTCATCATATCCCTGGCCATTTCCATGTTTACATTCTTCGTTTTGCGCAGTTCGTAAAGGGTCTCGACGTATTCGTTGTAGTGGCTAGACTGTGCGGGATTATGGGTGTTAATCGCGTTGATGTCCAGGTTCAGGCCAAGTCGTTTGATGGATGTGGCGATTTCAAGCTGATCGCCAAGGAGCGTAATATCGACGATGTCCTGACTGATCAGACGCTCTACCGCCTTTAATATGCGTTCGTCGTTGCCTTCCGGAAGTACGATATGCTTTTTCTGGCTCTTAGCCCATTTAACCAGCTGGTACTGGAACATGTGTGGGGTGATGCCTTCATACTGGAAGGTAATGATCTTATCGTCGAGCACCTGCATATCTACATAGCGCTCAAACACATCGATGGCCAGCTCAATCTTTTTCTTGTTGTCTTTAGATATCTTGGAATGAATAGCGCCGATCCGTGTGGAGGTTTCAAAGGTGCCGTAGTCGACTGCTATAATCGGGATGACAGCCTGCAGACCTTCTATCAGACGCAGCATGGGCTCATCGGGCAGGGTACCGGCAGTGAGAACAATTCCGGCAACCTTTGGATAGTTGGCCGATAGGTTGGCCTGTAAGGATCCGATAATGATGTCGCCGCGGTCGCCCGGCGTAAGTATGAGCACATTCTCTTTAATGTGGTTCAGAAAGTTAGGCAGCATCATAGCACCGGTAACGAAATTGTCTACCTGATTGGCCATCAGCTCTTCGCCAAAGAGTACCCTTGCGTTTAAAGCGGTGGTAATTTCCTTCATGGTCGGACTCTGCAGTCCGCTCTCCATGGGTATGACAGTAATCATCACCTCAGCAGGTAATTGGGCTGTTAGCGCATCCCGGATATCATTCACATCTCCCGGGTCTACCATATTGGCAACAATGCCCAGCACCTGTAAGTCACGCTGCAGGAAGTTCCGGTAGATATTGATGGCTTTGGTGACCAGCTGTATAGCAGTCTTGTCTTTCCCCGTAACCACCATAATAATAGGCGCACCGAGATTTTTAGCGATGAGGGCGTTCGATTCAAATTCGAAGGCAATGCCTTCGCCGAGGAAGTCGCTGCCTTCTATGACGGTAAAGTCGTAATTATCTTCCAGCTTTTTATATTTCGTAATGACCGTATTGATCATTTCGTTGGTGTTCTCCGAATTGGGCGACTGAAGAATCTGCTGCCGCGTAAAAGCAAAAGTGTCGTTATAAGCGATGGGAAGGGAGAAGTGATCCAGTATGGCTTCCAGATGGGCTTCCTTTTGTGTTAGGTCGTCTTCTGCGATGATGGGCTTAAAATACCCGACCTTTTGCGTTTTAGACAGCAGCATATTTACCATGCCAAACGCTATTACAGATTTGCCGGTATAGGGCTCGGCCGACGCGATGAAGATGTTTTTGGTCATGTCAGGGGGTTTTGATCAAATATACACGTATATATCTAACCAAAACAAAAACTATGCTATGCAGTTCCCTACAAACTGGTATTTCTAAAAGAATTGTTTTCCGGCAATTCTTTAAAAAGTACATAAGCCACTGGTACGCAGGTTACAAGCGCATAAGCAAGATGCAAATACCGCTGAGCGCCTTCTACAGGTGAACTTTGATTGAAAACAAGAAGAGAGGTAGAAGACAGGATCAGCACAAGGAACACTATGCATGTGAACATCCGGAATGGCGCCTTGTTCAGAATATAGTGAATACCATAAAGCACGAATGAGACCCCCGCGATACATATAAAGTACCAAAACGCATCATCCAGTTTCAGTTCCGACCAGACCGAGGTAGTTGAGTTTCCGAACCGTCTTAGCTGTGAAATCAGGAATTTTACCGTAAGAAAGTATGATACAGCCCAGAAAAAGTAAAAAACGACCATAAGAAATAACCAATAGAGGATGAGTTTAATTCTTTGTGTGTCCATTTGCCCTTGTTTTTACCTTAAGATTAAACCGCTATCATAAATTTACCTCCAATAATTTGAAAATCCAAGAAAAAAAGGAATGTAAAGTCAATTTTTTATAAGTAGTTTTATAGATGTATGCGCATTAACCACGATTTTACTCACTTGAGCGACCGTGAAAGCGGAGAAGTATATCCTTCGCTCATTGATAACGCGGAAAGACATTTTTCTGTTGCTCACCACATTTTTACGGTAGGTGATTACCCGAATTCGGTGGCGCATCTGATATTAGGGGCTGAAGAGATGGTCTACGCCACCTTGCTGCTGCTGAGGAGTAAAGCATTATATCCCGAACATATCATCAGTTACCATGAACTCCTTGCACCGGATAGACGTGGCAACGGCCTGATCATGGATTTTTTTAAGGTCTGGTTTAACATCAGGGAGATCCTGAAACTGGCAGGTCCAAAGAAACAATACAGCCTTAAGAACCTGTTTCAGTTGCTCGTGGTAGAATTTACCGGCCTGGTAACCGGAAAGGACAGCTTAACCTGGTGGCAGCGGGCAGATGCGTTGAAGGAGCGCTGCCTGCATGTTCATTATAGCGATGGGATTGTTCTGCCCGACATCCAGGTCAGTAAATCTGACTACAACCTGGCGCATCATTACGTATATCTTTTCCGGTATGAGTTTTATGCGCTGCAGCACAAACTGATCAACGCATCGGATGAGGATTTAACGGATCTGCGCGAACAGATCGACAACAGGGAGTTCGCCGGGGTGCTTAAAAGTATACTCAGCAGCAAACGCCAGACACAGGAACCTGCAATTTAAATATCTTTACTTTTATTCAGGCTCAGGTCATCATCGGCATCATGGTTCAGTCCTGTATCTTCTGCCGGAGCCGTGTTCAAGTCGCCCACATGCAGTTCGTCAGCCTCATTGTCCTTGTCCTCCGAAACCTCCCCGGTAGGAAGTTCATCGGTTTCGGCTGTGAGCGATGGGTCGGTGATTACTTCGGGATCGCGCTTTGGCTCATTTTTCTCGGGTGGATCTTGTGCAAATTTGTTCATGATCGGGTATTTTGTAATGTTAACAACCCGGGTATGAAAAAGTTCACATTTTTTAGCCTGCTGGTTGCCGGCGGCTTTCGAGTGTATACACGAAACTATCGGCTTTATAGTAACCCACATTGTATTCAATAGGACGTTCGTCCTGATCGTACACGAAGCGCTTCCTGAACAAAATGGGCGAGCCTGGCTCAATCTCCAGCTTACCCGCAATGAACTTATCGGCTCCCTTGGCGCTGATCTCTTCTTTGGAAAGATCTGCCAGTACCGAATATTGTTTCTGCAGTATTTCGTAGAGCGGTTGTTTAAAGTCCTCCTCGCCGGTGAGGCCAAGCCGTGGATTAAAGTAGGATACAAAATAGACGAAAGGGCTTTCCGGCCTTCCGCGCAAACGTTCCAGTTTAAGTACTTTCTCAGTGGCTGTTGTGCCGAGAAACTCTGCCACATGATCGTCTGGTATTACCCAACTAATGTGGAGTTCGTAATTTCTGATCGGAATGCCGCGTGCCTTCATCTCCTGTGAGAAACTGAGCCAGTTCATCGATTTCGAGCTTACGGACTTTTCGGCTACCTTGGTGCCTACACCTTTTTTACGGATCAGCAGACCTTCGTATACAAGTTTGTTCAGGGCTTGCCGCAACGTGGTGCGCGATATTGCGAGATGGTTGGCCAGCTCAACCTCGTTGGGTAGAAGTTTTCCCTGGTCGGAATACTGAGGCTCCTCAATAATTCTTCGCAATAATTGCTCTGCCTGAATGTGCAGAGGGACAGGGCTTTTATGATCAATTGAATACGTCATGAACTGAGAATGAAACACCAAAAATATGAAATAAAAATTTGTATTGTTACATTAGCAGTATGTTGGTACATATTACCGAACGTGTGCACATGAATATTTAACCAAATTAATACCTTATGAAACATCGCATAGTGCGTGCAATAATTTTTACACAGCTGTTTACAGCTGGCATATTTAGCAATACCCGGGCGCAGCAAAAGGATTTTATCCAGTACGTAAATCCAAATATTGGTACCGCGCATTGCCGCTGGTTCCATTACGCTCCCGGAGCTATGCCCTTTGGAATGGCCAAGCCCGGACCCTCTACCAATGGTAGTTATGGCAATGCGAGCGGCTGGGAGGCTACTGGCTACGATTTTCGTCACACATCCATCGAGGGCTTTCCCAACTTTCATGAGTTTCAGGTTGGCGGCGTTGTGTTTACAGCCACAACGGGAAAGCTGCAGACCGTCCCGGGCAAACTGGAAAGTCCGGAGGCAGGGTACCGGTCTGCGTTTGATCGTAAGGACGAAACTGCTACAGCAGGATATTATGCAGTTTTGTTGAAAGACTATGGCATTAAAGCTGAGGTTACGGCAACAGCCCGAGTAGCTTTTCACAGGTATACATTCCCGGCATCAGAAGAAGCGCATTTGATTTTTGACATCGGCAACCGGCAGGGCGAAAGCGGACCAGTAAAGGACGCGGAAGTTCAAGTTACGGAGGATGGCCGGATAGAAGGATACGTAACAACCTTGCCAGTTTATGTGCAGAAGTATCAGACCGGATCGGAGGTCAGAATGTACTTCTCTGCAGTGGTCGATAAACAGCCTTCCAGTTTTGGTACTTTTAAAGGCGCCGTGCAGCGTGCTGGAAGCCGGTCCGAAAAGGGTGAAGGAGCGGGTGCTTTTCTCAGTTTTAAGACTAAAAGCAATGAACCCATTACCATCAAAGCCGGTTTGTCGTACACATCGTTAGAGAACGCACGCCTGAATCTTGCATCTGAGGCCAAGACGCTTGATTTTGATCAGGCCCGGAAACTGTCGCAGCAATCCTGGAACAATCACCTCGGGCGTGTAGATGTCTCCGGCGGCAAGCCGGAAGATCTGCAGAAGTTTTATACCGGCCTGTATCATGCCTTGCTAGGCCGTGGATTGGCCAGCGATGTCAATGGTGCTTATCCAAAGAATGACGGGACTGTCGGTCAGATTCCGGTCGACCGCAACAACCGCCCACTTCATCACCACTATAATACAGACGCCATATGGGGCGCTTTCTGGAACCTTACTCAGCTGTGGGCGCTTGCTTACCCGGAATATTATTCCGACTGGGTGAAAAGCCAGCTGCTGGTTTACCAGGATTCCGGCTGGCTGGCCGATGGCATCGCCAACAGCAAATATGTTTCAGGCGTAGGTACAAACTTTGTAAGCCTGGCGATGGCAAGCGCCTACATGGCGGGCATTCGCGATTTTGACGTGAACAAGGCCTATGAAGCTTCGCTTAAGAACGAACTGGTTGGTAAGGACCGTCCGCGCGGCGCAGGTAAACTTGATGTAGACAGTTTTGTGCATTACGGTTATGTGAATCATATCGACAAAGGCAATGGCTGGGAAGAGTCATGGAAGTTTTCTGCTTCGCACACCATGGAGTATGCATTTAGTGCGCACGCTGTAGCACAATGGGCGAAGGCGCTTGGGAAAACTGAGGACTATAAAAAGCTATACCGCTTGTCATCGGCCTGGGAGCAACTGTTTGATCCAAAATTAAAGCTTATCCGCCCCAAGCTGGCTAACGGACAGTTCATCGACAATTTTAAACCCAGCGAAGCCTGGCGTGGTTTTCAGGAGGGAAACTCATGGCAGTATACGTTTTATGTGCCACAGAATCCCAACAGGCTCGTCGAAAAGATCGGTCGCGATGAGTTTAACATGCGGCTCGACAGTATCTTCACTACCTCACGTAAGCAGAAGTTTGGCGGTGGGACGACGCTCGACGCCTTCAGCGGATTGGAAGGCTTGTACAACCATGGAAATCAACCCAACCTGCACGTTTCCTGGCTTTTCAATTATTCCGGCAGACCATCGCTCACTCAGAAATGGGTAAGCACGATATGCGATGAGTTTTACGGTGTGAATGGCGTACATGGCTATGGGTTCGGGCAGGATGAAGACCAGGGCCAGCTGGGCGCATGGTATGTAATGGCCGCCATGGGTTTGCTTGATGTAGGTGGCCTTACCAGCGTTAATCCGGAGATGGGCATCAGCAGCCCGCTGTTTGATAAGATTTCAATCCGTTTAAACCCGAAGTACTACAAAGGAAAGATGTTTCATATATTGAGGGAAAATGGAGGAGAGACCCGCCGTTATATCCAGAGCATGCGGTTCAAGGGCAGGCCGGTTAGTCGCCCGTTTATTTCCTGGAAGGATATCACGGGTGGGGGAGAACTAGTCATTAAAATGGCTGCCGAACCAAAAGACGACTACAATCGCTGACAGTGATGATGGATGAACTACAATTAAAAGAACTGGCAAGCCAGCTGGGCTGTCCGCATGGCGATAATGGCTTGCCTACCGCTGAAAGCATGGCAGCCAACAATCAGTTCATGATCTCAACGGCAGTTTCTGCCCTGGATTTGCATAGTAACGATATCGTTCTGGAAATAGGACCTGGAGGGGGCGCACATGTTGCTGAGCTTTTTACACGTACAAACGCAATTCGATATCACGCAATCGATATATCGCCGTTGATGGTCGATCTGTGTAAACAGACCAACAGTGATCTGGTCGGCGACGGGCGCGCGGAGTTCCATTTGTCAGACGGCATCCGGATTGATTTTCCCAATGATATGTTCGACAAGATATTTACGGTAAATACACTGTACTTCTGGAAAGACCCGGAAGCATACTTGCGGGAAATAGAACGCGTGTTGAAACCGGGCGGTATGTTTGTCCTTTGTTTTGCACCCAAATCTTTCATGGAGACGCTTCCATTTACGCAGTACGGCTTTAAATTGTATGAGAACGCCGAAGTGAAAGGGTTACTTGCAGGGGCAGGCTTTACGCCTGCAAAGATAGATACATATGAAGAAACCGTGGTTGCTGGTACCAGATCCATACAAAGAAGTTTCTCGGTGATAGGGTCTGCAAAACCACCGGTTTATTAGGCAGGTGTCGACGGCACACAATTAATTTAACTAATAATCAGGATTGTATAGGTTTTGTACAATAAATATTTGCAAAAATTGAGGCATACTTCTATATTTGCACCACTTTAAACGGAAACGCTTAGAGTAAATAAGTTCGAAAGAGCGATGATTCCGTAGCTCAGCTGGTAGAGCATTACACTTTTAATGTAGTGGTCCTGGGTTCGAATCCCAGCGGGATCACAGATGGCCTTCCAACGAAGGCCATTTTTTGTTACTCACTAACTGGAAGCCTTTTCAGTGATGGCCCTCACGACGTCATCGGCTTCTTTCGCTGACCGCATCAGCAAGGGGAGTATCTCATAGACATCTTCAGGGCTGCTGGTTTCTGGATCTAACAGCGATATCAGGCCCATAAGGGAGGCGAGCGGCGCGCGTAACTGGTGCGACTGGATAAAAGATATTTCCCGCAGTTTAGCGTTTTGCAATTCGATCTCTGCAATATGTTTTTTCAGACTCGTAATGTCCTGCATAGATCCGATGATACGCGTTGGGAGGCCCGATTCGTCAAAATGAATATACGATCGGTCAAACACATTTTTATAGGATCCATCTGCGCTTCGATATCGGTATTCGAGCCTCGATTTGATGATGCCCGATTTAATCATTTTATTGAAATGCGCAAGCACCGGTTCCAGATCGTCAGGGTGCACATTACCTTTCCACCAATCCATGCTGGTGTATTCCAGATCGTAGCCGAATAAGCCGGTCAATCCTTTATTCCAGGTGATCGTTTTTGTCACGAAATCCAGATCCCAAATGGCGTCACTGGTTGCCTTCGATACCGTATTAAACCGCTCCAGGATCTTTTTTAGTGCTATTTCCTGGTTTATTCTTTCCGTAACATCGCGGGAGTTGGTTATGATGCCGTTTATTACCGGGTCTTTCAGTCTGTTGGTAATGATTGTCTCCATCCATCTGATCTCGCCATTGTAATGCTTATATCTAAAAGGAGGCATCATAATGCGGTGTTCATTTTCCACCAGCTTAAATTGCAACCTTGCGGTTTCACGGTCGTCAGGATGTATGAAATCAAACACATTTCTGCCAATCAGCAAGTCTGGCCCCACGCCCAGGACATTGATAGCTGTGGGGCTCGCAAATTTGTAAACCCCATCCTGATCGAAAATGGTGACCAGATCTGATCCGTCCTGCACCAGAAGTTTGAACCGCTGTTCACTGGAATTCAGCTCAATATCCCTGACGAAGACGGCAACTCCGTCCGCCGACTTATACGCTCTTATTTCCAGAGCCGAATCGCCTGATCCGGAATGACGGTGGCTTACCTCATAACTGTATTCGCTAGCCGCAGCATCAGCTTCTAATTTGGATTTGAGCGGAGAAAAGATTTCAGGCCAGGTTTCGAGCAAGTGCTTTCCCTTAGCGTCTGTACCCGCCATTTCAAATATTTTTGCGGCAGAAGCGTTGAATACTTCGATGATCCAGCGATTATTGGTAAAAATATAGCCTTCCTGCATATGCTGCAGCGCATGGTAGAGGAAAGGTTCGTTTATATTTTCGCTGAATTGCGTCATCTGACAATCAATAATTTATTTCGCTATTTCGCGCAGTTCCTGCAATTTGTCCGGGTTGATCGGTTTGCTGAGAAACCTGTATACATAGGGGCTGTCGAGCGCGCGTTGTTTATCTTCGGGATGCAGGGAAGACGACAGCATCACGATGATGCACTTTCTTTTTATGGAGTCCGGAAACTCCTTATATGCATCCAGGAAATCAAAACCGTTCATCTCGGGCATGTTTATATCCAGAAAAATAAGCTCTGGCAGCGCCCCCGGATCATTTTTGTACGCATCGATATAACTCAAAGCGTCCATGGCCGATTCTACCGAAATAACATCGCTGGCAAAGTCGTACTTCTTCATCACCTTCTGCGCCAAATAGCGGTCTATCTGCGCGTCATCAACAATCAATACTTTCTTGTAATTCATCAGATAGCTATTTATGCGGATTGGACATTGTTTAAATTCGGTACCTTTAATAAAAATTCTGTTCCACGGCCTGGCTCAGATTTCAGGGTAATGGAACCGTTTAATTTGTCGACAGCTTCCTTTACAATATAAAGTCCTAATCCTGAGCCTACAGATTTTTTTGACACACGGTAAAACATATCAAACACTTTATCGTGGTATTTAGGGTCAATTCCCATTCCATTATCTGCAATTCTTATTGTTGCCTCATGCGGCCCGATGCTTACGTCTACCAAAACGAAAGGGTCTTCTGCCGCCGGATTGTGATATCTTATCGCGTTAGAGATGAGGTTATTGAGTATGGTATTCAGTCGGCTGCTGTCCGAATGAAGTATTGCCTGCCCGCGGATATTTAATCGCACATCCACTTGTCCGTTATCCTGACTCATGAATTTAAGATTCTTCACGGTTTCGCTCAGCATTTGCTCAAGGTCTACCGGCCCGCTTTTTACCTCTAGACGCGAGTTCCTTGAGTAATCAAGAATATCGAGAATAAAGCCGTCGAGTTTCTGAACGCTAAACTTCATCATAGACAGGTTTTCTAATATTTCCGGGTCATCCGTTTCGGTCTCAGTAAATTCAATAGCGCCCAGGAGGGATGCCAGCGGAGCTCTTAAATCATGAGATACACTGTATACAAAGCGATCCAGTTCATCATTTGTTTTTTTTAAATCTCTGTTTGCTGATTTAAGCGCTTCCTCGTGCGACAGGCGTTCCGTTACATCACGGAAGTTCGTGACGAAGCCGTTTACGGCCGGTTCATGCAGAAGGTTCTGTGACACACCTTCCAGCCAGATCCATTTTCCACTCTTCTGACGTATTCTTGCGGTATATTGAGTAGTGCCGGCTGTTTTCTTCATTAGGTTGTCCCTAACTTCCAGCAAGGCTTCCAGGTCGTCCGGGTGCACCAGTGCGGACACGTTGGTGTGAAGTAAGTCCTCAGCACTGTATCCGGTAATCCGCAACATGGAGCTTGAGGCAAATGTGAGCTGCCAGTTGCCGTCCGTAACTGCAACACCGTCTGAAGAGTTTTCCAGCATTGTGCGGAATTTGAGCTCACTGTTCATCAAAGCAAGCTCTGCGTTTTTGCGCGCGCTGATGTCGGCGCATACGCCGTCAATACGCAGCAGGTTGCCACTGTCGTCCAACGTTGGCGTCAGGGTCCCCCAAATCCAGCGAATACTACCGTCCTTATGCCGTATCCTGTATTCGTTGGTTACGATCTCGCCGCGCCGCATTACAGGATCACTTTCATGGATGATGTGCTTATCTTCATCCAAAATTACTTCGAACCATCTTAAGGGATTTTCAGTCATTTCAGCAACCGTGTATCCGTAAACACGTTCGCAGGCGGGCGACATCTGCAACACTGCGTACTGCTGCATATCTACCGAATACAATACCTCATCTACTTTTTGAAAGAAGATACTCAGGTCTCTGTTGACCCGCTCTAAGGCCTCGCGTGCCTCATTTTCTTCTGTAATGTCTTTCATTGCGCCGCACAACTTCAAGGGTTGTCCGGTTTTCTGATCTCTGATCACCTGAGCAACGCTTCGGGTAACCACAATACGACCATCCGGGGTGATATGACGCTGTTCCATATCATATTCCCTGCCTTCCTTAATGCTGAGTGCCGAAGCCTCCAGAACGTTATCATAGTCGTCCGGATGTATTGAATTCATAAAGGTACGATAACACGGCTTCGCCTCGCCCGGTTCATACCCCAGTATCCGGTAGGTTTCGTCCGACCAGTATTGCGGAGCTTCAGGGTCGCTGTTGTTCAGATCCAGTTCCCAGCTTCCGATTTGTCCCAGGCGCTGGGTAATTTCCAGGTGGTGTTTAAAGTCGGGCCTTGCGTTTAAATTTATTGTCATTGGTTAGGAATGAACCTAAATCTAGTAAAAAAAGACCATTCCGTAACGCATTGAATATTACATTAACACTTTAAAGGCTGGTTCGGAAAGGCAATTCCTTTCGTAAACCAGCCTTAGCAACCTGCAATTACCCGCGGCCAGACGTATTAACCGCTACCCTATAGCGGCAAACTATCCAGCAGTTCCTTCAGTTTCGGATCCGAAGGCCTTGGTGCATTTGTAGACAAAATATTACCCTTAGGATCAATAATTAAGAATCTCGGAATGCCGGTGATGTTATACGCCTTAATGAAAGCCGAGTTGAAAGCATCATCGGCAAGTAGCTGTACGCCGTCGAGATTCTTTTCTTTAACATAGTCCTTCCATTTTTGCCGATCGGTTTTTTTATCAATAGAAAGGGTTATAAACGTAATGTTCTTCCCCTTATAGCCGTCTTCTAGCTTATCTAAAAAAGGCATTTCATAAATGCAGGGACCACACCAGGTTGCCCACACATCTATGAACAGGTATTTTCCCTTAAAATCGTCCAGAGAGGAGGTGCCGCCGGCATAATTCTCATAATTCACAAACTTGGGCGAGGGAGCGTTTACGACCAGGCTGTTTATTGCATCGCGCATCTTCGTAATTTTAGTTTTATCAGCCTCATTGGAAGAGCCTTTCATGAATGCGTTGTAGAAGCCCTCCCGATCCGTCGTATAGTTGAAATACGATGCAGCAAATCTGTATAGCAAATAGTCACGGATAAAAGCATTGTCGATCGTAGAAACTAGCTTGAGGTAGGTAACATCCCTTGGAATTCCTTCAGCGATGCTCTTCTTGCCGGCATCTTCGTAGTACATACTTTGGATGATATTACGATACATATCAGAAAACAGAAAATCAGCCTGATTTGTGGCATCAAACCCTTCTAATTCTTCAGTCATGGCTTTCGAAGCCTTAAAATCTGGTTTTTTCATATGATTCACCTGAACCGCTTCATACTGACTTAAAAAGTATAGATACTCATAATTGATGTTTCTTGCTTCCAGCTTTTTATATTGGTCAGACAGCCCGGCGGTGGCCGACAATTCCCCAAGCATCGCCTTCTTCATATCAGAATAATGTGCTTTAAAGCTAGCCTCGCTCAAGGTAAAAACATTTGATGCCCCGTCAGCAAGAGGTTTCTGTTCGTGCTGCTTCCTGATCTCCTCTTTTCTGCGTATGTAATTGTTTGGCGCGGCTCCAGGTCCTGAAAAACGGATGCTTCCGTCAAAGTTCTTCGCATCATAGGCAACCGTCAGGTCTTTTCCATTCTCAAGGTAAATGGCCAGCTTGTCTTTATTATCATAAAAACGATAATGTCCTGCGGTGGTTACATGCACCGTGTCCTTAAACCGGCCGGTCTGGTCAACCGTGATCGTTTTTTTATTATTGTAAACGTCAAATAATATAAGTTCATGGTTTCTAGCGTTTTCTATCTTTCCGGAAAACACTACATAATCTTTAGTCTGCGCCTTTGCATAGGCGGTGGTCAGGAGGCATATTGCCAGTATCAGTTGTTTTATAGTCTTCATAGTAAAATCATTTTGTTTTTAATCGCGCGGGTTAGGCTTAATCTCCGGATTGATCTGGATGTATTTTGTTGCTATCGGTAGTATCCACTTTTTACTGGTTGGTCCCACGGTAATGGTCTTCCCGTTATATGTCCTGGTTACAGAAATACCGTCCTGATCCAAAAGATTATAGCGTTTTATATCAAACAATCGCTCTGCATCCGCAGCCATTTCGCGACGGCGCTCAGCTTTTACAAACCGGAGCAGCGCTCCCGGGTCGGAAATGTTTATATCGGTATAATTTGCCGGCTTAAAGCGCTTCTTCCTCAGCTCATTAAGATCCTTATTGGCTTCTGGTATGTTACCCAACCTTGCGTTACATTCGGCATGGATTAAAAGCAGTTCCGAGGTACGGACGCCGGAAGACGTATTGTTTGCGACAAGTTGTGCAGCGTAAATGGTACCCTCTGCATTGCTGCCCAGAATCAAATGATTTCGAACCGTACTGTACCATTCTTTTCTCAGATCACCCGTTTCGTAGAGGTTGAGCAGTTCGCCGGAGACAGCACTGAGGAACAGCCCGCCCTGATCCTTGTACCAAATGATCTCCGGATCATTAACCTGGTTCGGAAACACACGAACGCCCGGCGCGAACATCGACATGGGATCTGTATTAATATCCCTGATCGTACCCTGCAATTTCAATGCGCTCTCTGCTGCGGCGAGCGCATCGGAATATTTTGCCTGGTACAGATAAGTTCTGGCAAGCAGTCCGAATGCCGCAGCCTTTGAAGGCCGGAACTGCAATGTCCCCGGCTGTTTATCCGCAAGGTTCTGCGTGCCAAAAGTCAGATCAGCAATAACCAGGTCGTATACCGCTTGTACCGATGCCCTGGTAAGGTCTACGTTAGAGAGCTGAATACCCTCCCTTATCGGTACACCCAAATCACTGCCTGCGGTAGCAGCGTTATAGTGTGGCGCATACATGTTTACCAAATGCAGGTAAGCATAAGCTCTGTGCAGGCGGGCTTCCGCCTCCAGTAGTGATTTCTCGGCCGACTGGCCAGCTATATCTTCCAGCCCGTCCAGAATCACATTAGCTACGTAAATATGCTGGTAATAGCGGTTCCAATCAAGATCGTCCTCTGTCGGCCCATAAATTGCGTCTTCAAACATATAGGCTCTTACCTCATAATCCTGCTTAAACAGTGCAAGCATAAGCTCAGGCGTAAGCGTTGTATTGTCTGTCATCAGCGCCGTACTCTGGTGTTTCGCCGATAAACCAGAGGTTACTGAACCACTGGCGGCTGCCGACACAACGTTATCCAGGATCAACCTGAAATCGGCAAGGGTAGAGGGAATTACGATGCCCCTCGGCTTTACGTCCAGGAACTCCTCGCGTTTGCACGATGCAAACACTAGCACCGCGAATAACATCATGGTTGTATAAATACTTTTTTTCATAGCTGTAGATTAAAATGAGATCGAAACATTCAAAGTGTAGGTTGGTGTCACCGGAATAAAGTTGCTCTCCGGGTCAACATCCCATTTGTTAAAATTCCACACGGCAAGGTTGTCGGCCTGCAAACCAATCTGCAAAGCAGTCAGGCCCAGGCGGTCTGTCATCTTCTTGCCCAAACTGTATCCCAGGTTCAACTGACTCAGGCGGATAAACGAAGCATTGTCGACAAATTTATCCGCGTCCCGGTAGTAATCGTACCCGGTCGACTGCTGCCTGTCTGCAAGTGTAGGAAGTGCAGGAATATCTGTAAAATGCTCATCGCCTGGATTTTGCCAGCGTTGATTAAAGTCGGCCGCCACGTTCGACCATGGCGCCTTTACAGACACAGCCGGGATGTATGTCACGTTATTATTCCTTGCATAGCGAAACACATGTCCCGCCTTAAAGGTGGTCAGCGCCCTCACATAAAGGTTGCGGTAAGAGAAACTATTGATCCAGGAGCCATAGAACTTTGGAATGAGCGAACCATGTTTAACCAGTGCTTCGGTACTGTTAATGAAAGTTTTGACATCTACGATCTGACCGAGTTCGTTCGCAAACTGCGGTGCGCCCTTGCCATCCAGCCCTTTATACTGGTAACTGTAGATGGTACGCAAAGCCGCTCCCGACTCAGCAACGGTCCCGTTTACGTATTCAAATATCTGCTTATTGGGTACATCCACCTTTTTGAGCGTATTCTTATTTACGCTGAAGATTCCGGTAGTATAATAGCTGAACTGGCTGTTTTCAAGCACTCTGAACCGCAGGTTTAGGTCGAAGCCCTCATTACGGAGCGTGCCATTATTAATCAGCGCTCCGGTTACGCCAAGCGTGGGGTTCAACGTCGTAAAGGCCAACAGATCTTCACTGTTTTTTACATAGTATTCCGCGCTTCCGCTGATAAATCTGTTAAACAAGGAAAAATCTGCGCCAACATTCAGTGTCCGTGTTTTTTCCAGGCGAAGTTCAGGGTTAGGAACACTTATGATATCGGCACTCATGCCGTTGAAAGGAGGGAAGCCACGCTTAATCTTAGCCTGTAAAAAGGGACTGGTGCTGCGGTCTACGTTACCATTCGTACCATAGGTGGTCCGGAACTGCATATCATCCACCACCTCGCTGCCTTTCAGAAACTCGTTATAAACGTTCCACTTGAAGCCAAAAGAGTACAGGGGGATGTTTTTGTACTTGTCGGACGTGCCGAACAAGTTGGTGTCATCCAAACGCGTACTGGCCGAAACCGTATAACGGTTGTCGTACGTATAGGCACCATTGGCATAGTATGAAATAAAGCGGTTTTCGATATACTCATTGATAGAGTTAGGCGGAACCGTGGTGATCGTCGTCAGCGAAACAGCGGGGGTTACAGTTGGCCTGTAATCTGGTCTGATAGAAGTAAGCGACTGTTCATTAAAACCGTATTTCCTGTCGGTAGCCCGGTCGAACAGCGTTTTACGCACTTCGTAACCTGCTATAGCGACCACCTGATGCTTGCTTTCGCCGAATGATCTGTCGAAGTTCAGCTGACTGCGGAAGGTGTGCGCTCTCTGATTACGCAGGTCTGTATCGAGGATAGCCCCTGGATCGATGTTGTATCCTGAAACGACACCATTAGTCAGTTTACTGAACATATTTACCCGTGAGCGGGTAAACAGCGTTTGCTCGTTGTGCAGGTCCGAGGTATTCTGCTGCGCCCATTCATATTGATATTTCATACTGAAATCAAGGCCCTTCATAAAGTTATAAGTGGCACCGGTCTGCAGGCGCAGCGCTGTTTCGCGAAGCGTATTGTTTGTGTTTTCAAGTTCCTGCTTAATATTGTAAGTCCAGGCATATGGAAAGCCGCGCGATAACGCCAGGTCTGAACTTTGTTTGCCAAAACTCAATATGCTCTCCATAGGCACATAATTTCCCGATTCGTCCAGGATGCGGCCGTTTAGAGGCACGTTATTGAGAAAGGTAGTATGGGTATTAACACCTACAGAAGGTATGCCGTCGGCGGTGGTTGAAGCCGGAAAATTTTCCTTCGACTGCGAAAAATTGAGTGATCCGTCGATCTTCAGGCGGCTAACCGGATTAAAGGTGTTTGCAAAATTTAGCAGGTACTGCCTGGCGCCGGTTGTTACAAACTCTTTGTCGTTCCCGTTATAGCTTGCCGAAGTTACAAAGTCATAGTTCTTGCTGCCACCAGATACCGAAACATTGTACTGTCGCCATGCCTCGGTTTGCTGAATTAAATCCCGGTATTCTTTTCGTATATCCGTATGGGCAAGGTCTTGCAGGCGACTTTCAGCCTCTTCAGCAGTAATGTCCCCCCGGTCGCGCAGCAACAGAGTTTCACCCACCGGGTTCAAGACCCGGCCAGAGCTGCCGCTCAGTACGCCGGAGTATAACTGCGAAGCAAGATAATAGCCACCCACTTCATACATGGCCCTGTGGTAGGCTACCTGTGTAGCGGCATCGCCAAGGGGCACGGCAAAAAGATCTGGCTTCGGGGTAAATGCAGTGTTTACCGACCCGCTCACATTGAGCTTCCCATTCCTGGCGGCCTTCTTGGTGGTAATCACGATAACACCGTTGGCTGCCCGTATACCCCATATCGATGCGGCGGAGGCATCCTTTAGTACAACGATGCTCTCCACATCCGTCGTATTGATCGTATTCGCACCTTGCTCCACCGGAAATCCGTCTACCACAATCAGCGGATCGGTGTTTGCCCTTATCGAACTAAGTCCCCTTATAATAAAGCGTCCGTTGGCATCTGTGGTTACACCGGCTACTTCACCTTCAATCTTTGAAAATACGTTCTGACTGATCTTCCGGTCGAGCGTCTGCTGGTTAATTCGTTCAAATGAACCGGTCGCACGTTCTTTCGGCAGGGTCTGGTAGCCTGTAGACACCAGTTCAACCGTGCCGAGCTCAATGCTGGTCGGTTTCATCTGCAGGTCGTAACTGTTTTGCCTGCCAACCGTCAGCTCTGCTTCCATAAACCCCAGATAGCTGAATACCAGTATTTCCCCCTCATCAGCTTTAATTTGATAGGTCCCGTCAGCTGCACTTAATGTTCCTCGTTGCGTTCCCTTTACCAGGATGGTTACGCCGGGCAGTGGCTGACCTTTATCGTCGGTAACGCGCCCGCGTATATCAATTGACCTGAAACGGGAAATCAAATTATCGAGCAAGCTCGCTTCCCGTGTTTTCAATGTCACTGTGTTGTTTTCAATGTCGTAGCTGATCGGCTGTTTTTCGAAAATCTGTTCCAGCACGAGGCGGAAGTCCTTGTTCCTCACATCGATGCTAACGAGTCTGGCCTTGTCCAGCACATCGCCGGTGGCAATGAAATTGTATCCGCTCTGCACCCTCAGTTCGTTGATCACCGATTCGAGGGAAGCGTTCGACCTGGTCAGACTGATTTTTTGAGCAAAGCCAGTAGCGCTGACCTGCACGATGGCGACAATTAAGATTACGGTGGTTAGTCGCATAATGAGCCAAATTTTACGGGCATATGCGCTCAGCATACCCCAATGAGTAGTATCTTTTTTATACATTTGTTTAGCTGGTTTTAGCAGTATGCCTTGTGTCTCGAAATCATTGGGCAACTGCGGTTAAACGTTGATTGAAATAAATTAGCGGGTCCGGCTTTCAGACCAGTTCCCTGCACAAACGGGGAATTGGTTCTTTACTTCTTCCGGGGGCTGGTTTAGCCGCACTTTTGTAGTTTTTCTTTCATGTGGTGTTGTTTGGTTGTCTAATCAGTTAATTATCCCTTACGTAAATTGTTCTTCCTTCAATGCGGAAGCGTGCATGTCCCGTCTTTTCCAGCGGGCGTAAAACCTCCGATACATCGTTGAACCGAGATACTGAACCCCAGAACAACTCAGACGGAACCTTTCCCTCGTATACGACCTCCACATTGTACCAGCGGGAGATCATACGCATAATTTGTCCGATGCTGAGGCGGTCGAAAGCGAAATTGTTGTCTTTCCAGGCCGTTGCAAGTGCCGTATTTGCTGTTGAAATGCTGACTGTACCGTTACGATTGGTAGCCTGCTGACCCGGAACGAGCATTGCGCTGCTACTTCTGTCGGCCAGCTTCACACTGCCCTCAATAAGCGTGGTCCTGATCACGGGTTCGTCTGCATAAGCGTTTACATTGAAAGCCGTGCCGAGTACTTCCACCTGCTGCGATCCGCTTTCCACGATAAAGGGCCGCTTTTCGTCCCTGGCTATTTTAAAATAGGCCTCTCCGGTCAATCTTACCCGTCGTGTATCTGCACCAAGAGCGGCCTGATAAGTAAGTTCAGAAGCAGCATTCAGCCAAACTTTCGACTTGTCAGGCAGCGTGAGCTCAAAAGATTCGCCCCGCGCTGTGGTCAGCTTGTTTAACTGGCCCTTGCCAAAATCATGACCTATGATTTCGTAAGCAATTCCGCCATCGGCGGTCTTGGTAACACGGATGCCGGCCTCTTTTGCAATTTCACCTTCAGCGGCCTCATCCAGGCGGATCTTCCTGCCGTCAGACAGCGTAAGCGTGGCGCCGGTTTTTCCAGGCTTGATGTGCTTCGCCGATAGGCGGTTTTCAGAGATTTGCGATCTGTTGGCCTGATAGTAGAAGAGTCCGACCACCAGCATCACTATAGCCACAGCTGCAGCCATCCACCGCGGCCATAATGGTATATGTTTGGCGTAGCCGGGCAATTGCGACCTGATGGTGGCCAGTTGCACAAGTTTTTGCTGGTCATTCAATCCCGAAACATCGGGTACTTCAAGCGCATCATACCATTGCTCTACGATTTCCCGTTCGGCAGCGTCTGCTTCGTCGTTCAAATATTTGTGTAGTAGTTTCTCCGATGATTTCATCCAGGGGCAACATGCCTTTATCTGCCATGTTCATACCTAAGACAAACAACGCGGGCCATACAAGTATTGCACTTGAAAAAAAACTGCAAAAAAATCAGGGAATAAGAAAAACGATGAAATACAACTTACCAAGCTTCTGCCGCAGTACCTTTAATACATTGGTCATTTGCTTGGCTACTGTTGTTTCAGAAGTACCTAGTTGCGCAGCAATCTGTTTATGGGAAAGACCCTGGTTGCGACTCAGATCGAACACCTGCCGCATCCGCGGTGGGAGCGCGTCGATCTCCTTTTGTATTTGTGCCGCAAATTCGGCCTCGCGTATCTGCAGGTCTATGAGGTAATTGCCCTCACTGATGAATTCTTCAAGTGAGTCGAGGTAATGATGTTCCTTCCTGCGCTTATAGATCAGGTTTAGCGAGCGGTTTCTGACTGCTCTGAAGAGATAACCGGGAAGCCCTGTCGTGAGGTGTAGGGCTTCGCGTTTATGCCATAGTTCGGTAAACAGCTCCTGAATAACGTCTTCCACATCCTGCGCATTGCCAAGTTTCTTATAGGCGTGTTGCTGCAGTGGCGACTTAAACCTGTCGTATATTTCCAGATAAGCGGAATGATTTCCTTGTCGCAGTAATGCCACAAGTTCCTCCTCGCTGTATGTAGAATATTTCGCCATTGGCCGCATGTTGCGTTATACGGCCAATGATAGCGAAATAATTCCTAAAAAGCTATTTTGCCTGTTTCAGGTCAAACCTGTCAAGGTTCATTACTTTAGTCCAGGCAGCAACGAAGTCACGGACAAATTTGCCATCCGCATCGGCACTGGCGTAGACCTCGGCTACAGCACGCAGTTCTGAGTTCGATCCGAATACCAGATCGGCACGGGTCGCCGTCCATCTTAGCTCTCCTGTACTGCGATCGCTTCCCTGATAAAGTTCTTTATCTGGGCCAACTGCCTTCCATGCGGTGCTCATGTCGAGCAGGTTCACAAAGAAGTCGGTACTCAATACGCCTGGTCTTGAAGTAAATACACCATGTTTTGAGCCATCGTAATTCGCTTCAAGAACACGTAATCCGCCTACCAACACCGTAAGCTCAGGCGCCGTAAGTGTAAGCAGTTGGGCCTTGTCAATGAGCAGCGCTTCAGTAGACACGCTTGAAACGGATCTCCGGTAGTTGCGGAAGCCATCGGCAGCCGGCTCTAAAAAGCTCACAGAGTGCACATCAGTTTGGTCCTGGGTAGCGTCTGTACGGCCCGGACTGAAAGGAACGCTGATTGCGTGACCAGCCTGCAGGGCGGCTTTTTCTACCGCGGCACTACCGCCAAGCACGATCAGATCGGCGAGGGATACCTTTTTTCCGGTCAACTGCGCAGTATTAAATTCCTGCTGAATGCGGGTCAGCACATCAAGCACTTTTTGCAGTTGAGCCGGGTTGTTAACCTGCCAGTAGCGTTGAGGCGCCAGGCGGATGCGTGCACCATTAGCACCACCACGCTTGTCGGAGCCCCGAAAAGTAGAGGCCGAAGCCCATGCGGTAGAGATCAGTTCGGAAATGCTTAATCCTGATTCGAGGATCCGTGCTTTCAGGTCGTTGATATCCTGCGCATCGATCAGTACATGGTCGACCGCCGGAACGGGATCCTGCCAGATCAGTTCTTCTGCAGGTACATCCGGACCGAGATACCTTGACCGCGGGCCCATATCCCGGTGCGTAAGTTTAAACCACGCACGTGCAAAGGCATCTGCGAAGGCATCCGGATCTTCCAGAAAGCGGCGCGATATTTTTTCATAAACCGGATCAAAGCGTAACGACAAATCGGTGGTGAGCATGGTAGGAAAGTGCTGCTTTGAACCGTCATGGGCGTCAGGAATGATACGTTCAGCGTTGGTTGCTATCCATTGATGTGCACCGGCCGGACTCTTTGAAAGCTGCCATTCAAATCCAAACAGGTTTTCAAAAAAGTTATTGCTCCACTGCGTAGGTGTTTTGGTCCAGGTAACCTCCAAACCGCTGGTAATTGTGTCTGCACCCTTGCCTGTACCATAATTGTTTTTCCATCCTAGTCCTTGCATTTCCAGATCTGAGGCTTCCGGTTCATTGCCCACATGGGCCGATGGTGCAGCACCGTGGGTCTTACCGAAACTATGTCCGCCGGCTATAAGCGCAACAGTTTCCTCATCGTCCATAGCCATACGGCCAAAAGTATCCCGGATGTCCTTAGCGGCTGCGATAGGATCGGGGTTGCCATCCGGACCTTCGGGGTTTACGTAAATCAAGCCCATCTGCACTGCAGCAAGTGGTTTTTCCAGATCGCGGGAGTGTATTTTTCCATCGGCGTCATCATCAGACACCAGCACCGAGTGCGGCGCTACACCCTCAGACCCGTGCGAATATCGCAGATCGCCGCCGAGCCATGTTTTCTCTGATCCCCAGTAAACATCCTCCTGAGGCTCCCATACATCGGCACGACCTCCAGCAAAGCCGAAAGTTTTAAAACCCATGGATTCCAGCGCCACGTTGCCGGTAAGGATCAGCAGGTCGGCCCAGGAGATCTTGCGCCCATACTTTTGCTTGATAGGCCAGAGGAGCCTGCGGGCCTTATCCAGACTGACATTATCCGGCCAACTGTTCAGCGGGGCAAATCGCTGCTGTCCGGCACCGGCACCGCCGCGACCATCGTGCACCCGGTATGTACCAGCACTGTGCCAGGCCATCCGGATGAATAAAGGCCCGTAATGGCCAAAATCAGCCGGCCACCAATCCTGCGAGTCGGTCATCAATGCATTAAGATCCTGCTTCAATGCTTCCAGATCAAGCGTTTTAAACTCCTCGGCATAGTCGAAGTCCGGATCCATAGGGTCCGACAGCGACGAATGCTGACGAAGAATATTTAACTTAAGCTGATTGGGCCACCAGTCGCGGTTACGAGTACCGCCGCCGCCGGCATTCTCCTTCATACTACCGTTATGGAACGGGCATTTACTGATGTCTTGTGATTCGTTTTCCATGATTATGATTTTACTGAATGATCAAATGAGTTAAGCATTCTAATGTTGCATCATAAAATTACCTGAAATGGAAACGAATCACAAAACATTAATTTCTATAGCGTTATAGTTTAAAACTATAAGCCGTTAAAAGCGCATTGTGGCAGCCATCACAGCTTCCCGTGGCATCTTTTCGGTGTTGAGTACATGCACGGTACCGCCGTTCTGGATCACCTTAATGGCAGACTGGCCAATCAGGCACACGTCTCCAGGCTGGCGCTCGTCATGAATCTCCAGGCGGTTTTCCATCTCATCAAAGCTCCCCCAAATATGTGCATCGCGGCAGATAAACAATGTGGACACCTTGCCATAATAACTGGCCGGGATTACCGACTCGGGCATAGAAGAGGTGAGTGAGGTGGCGATCTGGTTATAATAATTTTCAAGCGCTTTACGTACAGGCTCGTCAAAGTAAGGTTTTACGATCGGGTATACCTCGGCAAACAGCTGATGTTTGTCTTTATAATCCGGATTGCCGCCTATTGAAGTTTCAGCAATATGTTTGTAGCGGCTTGCATCACGATAGATAGGGATCAGATAATCCACGCCGGCTAAAACAAGAGGCGCATGCTCATCGTGCAGCTGTTCGCCGAACAGTGTGCGGTCGACCTCCTTGAAATAAAGCGCCACATTTTCTTTGTCTTCGGGCTGACCAGGATCATGTCCGTGGAAGCTGGCGCCGCCTTTTCCTCCACCTCCCTGACGGAACAGCTGCTGTCCGCCCTTCTCTTCAAAGTGAACCACGTCGGCCACACCGTTGGGTAAGCCCGGTACGTCAACCTCCTCCATACCGAAGCAGTCGCCCTGGAAGAATTTTGCGTCGTGCTTACTTAGCCCAAGCAGGAAGAAGTGATGATCGTGCATCGCATTGAGCAGGGGAGTTACCATAAAAACAGGGCCTGTGAACTGTTCTTCCTTCACGGTATAGGGCAAAGTTACCGCCTTAAAATAGCCATCGGAAATAAATACGGCCAGGCCTTTCGACTGCCGGTTCCATATGGGTTCGGCCCTGTAGAACTCATAAGCTGTCCGGAGCAGCCGGTCCGCCTCGCTACTGCCCAATCCCAGACCTGCCAACTGTGCTTCCACATTTTGCAGTCCGTTTTTGTACCGTATGGCATCCTGTTTCTCGTTTACTGCTGCGCCCGACTGATGGGTGGGCAGGAACATCGAAATACAATGTTCTGCGGCATGGCCCGACAGCTCGTCGAATAGTTCGCGGGTAAGCATATCCATTTCCGGAATTTCCATATCCGCTGTTTGTGCCGAAGGGGAGCCTCCGCCGTTTCGTTTAATATGCCTGTTAGGGTTATTAATACGAATACTCGCGGCAGGCTCCTCATTCTCATCGAGGTACTTTTCGGTGATCTCGATGTCGCGTTCAGGATTGCTGCTTCCGAAGGCATCGCTTAACTGGTGGCCTTCCCGGCCGTTCCCTGAGGGTTTTCCTTTTAGCGGTGTAAAACCGTTCTTGTTCTTCGCCATAATCTTTCAATTAATAATCCATAAAAAGAACAAGACGGCTGGCAATCGGGTTTTTACGGTAAATACTTAAAGCTACCGTAAATATACGTGAAAGTGCGCGATGCTAAGACGGGCTATCCGGGAACTTCCAGTACACCAAGGTACTGCGTGTTGCTCTGCATGCTCCGGTCACTAGCTACGAAACCAATATACACATGTACGGCCTTACCTTTAAAGTGGTTAGAAAGATCGACCTCATAATAGCCCTGGTTTCTGAAAGGACCTTCCAGCCCGATCTTAATTGCCTTAAAATCATTCAGGTCATAGATAAGCACCATCAGCTGGTCGTAACGGTATCGCCATTCGAGGCTTGCTGTATTCCAACTGATCCGCAGGTTTAGGCCAGTCGCAAAGCCCATAACCGGGGCCAGAGCACCCGGCAGGTTGCCTCCGCTAAACCTAAGAAGGGTGGGATCAATATAAAAGCCCTCCGCCTCACTAATAAGTGCAACTTTCCTGGTGTACGATACTGCAGCGCGGTAACCACCCGTTTTGGTGTAGTAGTTTTTGAAGCCTACCTTCAGCAAATCCTTGATCGGCAGCAGGTGATCCTGCACCATCTTGAATTTTTCGTGGTTACGCCTTTCCGCTGCTGTGTAACGCTTTGGTCTTGGTAATGCCCGTATGTGCGGTTCATTGTTCAGGTAATACCCCACTGCAGGTCCGATTTTTCCTTTCAGGCCTCCCAGGAGACCATTGATTAATTTTGCCATCTTTTTTTATTTTAGTGAATAAATATTAACTTCAACTAAGTTACCATTTAAATTTCACCCGACAAAATTAACTGTAGTACCGCATTAACCTGAGCATAGGATGCCATTAGGCTCCTGATCAACTGACAATAAGTTTCCGATCTTGTGAGTACCCTATTATGACCCTATTAGCACCTTATTACGACCCTATTCCGGTAAAACGACATGGTGGCTAAATCAGGGTTCCGCCCGAAACCTCTATACGCTGGGCATTGATCCATCTGGCCTCTTCGGTGCATAGAAAGGCGACAACGCCGCCAATATCTTCAGGTTGGCCCACCCGCCCTAATGCGGTAACCCCGGCAATGTGTGCGTTCATGTCCTTATCGTCCCGTACCCGGCCTCCGCCAAAGTCTGTAGCAATTGCCCCCGGAGCCACAACATTTGCAGTGATGCGGCGCGGACCAAGCTCTTTGGCCAGGTAGCGGGTAAGCACTTCAATTGCCCCCTTCATTGAACCGTAAGCAGAGGAGCCCGCAAAAGCAAACCTGGCCAGTCCGGAAGAGATATTTATGATGCGGCCCCCATCATTAAGTAAAGGTAAAGCTTTCTGTGTCAAGAAGAAAACCCCTTTATAGTGAATGTTAAGTGCGGTATCGAACTGTTCCTCAGTGGTTTCGGCAAATGGAGCGTAAAGCGCTGTTCCGGCATTGTTGACCAGAAAGTCGAACCTGGAAACGCCGTATGTCTGGTTAAGATAAGCCGACACTTCTTCATAAAAAGGATCGAAGGATTTAATGTCGCCGGTATCCAGTTGAAAGGCCGAGGCCTGTGGCCCTAATGCCTTAACCTCTGCCACAACCTCATCGGCTGCTGCCTTATTGCTGTGATAGGTAAACAAGACGTCGATGTTCTGTTTAGCCAGATTAATGACCATGTCTTTGCCAAGTCCGCGGCTGCCGCCGGTTACCAAGGCTATTTTGTTTTGTGCTGCCATAACTATAATGATTTTTTATTGCACAAATATCCGCAGGGATGTATGCTGGCAGTTTGTACCGATCAATCGGATATTTGCAAAATTCAAATCAATGTGCAGTAATCATGTTCAGCACACGCAAGCTTTGCACAGCTCAGTTTCTGAAACTAATGGGAGCGAGTGAGGTTTGCTTTTTAAAGAAGTTAGAGAAATGTGCAACCTGCTCAAAACCCAGACAATAAGATATCTCGGAGATATTCCAGTCGGTTTGCTTCAGCAGGATTTTAGCTTCCTGAACAACACGTGTTGCAATCAATTCCGTTGTCGTTTTTCCGGTGTTTTCCTTTAAAACTTTATTTAAATGGTTTACATGCACCGCCAGACGGTCGGCATAATCCTTTGCTGTTCTAAGATGGATGCTTTGATTGGGCGACTCGATCGGGAACTGCCGTTCGAGCAGCTCGATGAAAAGTGAAGATACTCTGGCAGAAGCCGAATGAGCGGGGTACATCACTAAGGCAGGTTGTAATTTCTGACCGTAGTGAATCAGTTCGAGCACATAGTTCCGGATAAGGTCATATTTATAAAGATAGCTGGATGATAGTTCTTTATGCATTTTTGCAAAGATGGCTGCGATGGCTTCGGCATCCTCGCTGCTCAACTGGAGCACCGGGTAGCCGCCTGGCTGAAAGATAGGGAGCTGATCCAGTACTACCCCGCTCTTGTTTGCTACGAGGAAGTCGGCGGTAAATATGCAGAAGCTCCCGCTTTGATCCTGATCTAAGGGCACATAGTTGTACGGAATCTTGGGCGTGGCAAACAGCAGGGCGTTGCTGTCTATATCGATTACCTTATCGGCATATTCTGCTTTGTTTCGGCCGCGGATCAGGCTGATCTTGTAGTAGGCCCGCCGGTTGTACGGCATCACTGCCTTTCCATTTCCAGCCTTGATCAGGTCTGAGATATTGAAGACGTTGAAATGACCTATTTCACGGCTAATGCCTTCGGGAACCAGAAAAGCATGCTCTTTATAAAATTCCTCGATGGTTGTGGCTTTTAGTTTTTCCATTGCGAAAATCAAATATAGAAAAAAGGTGTCGCAAATCACCCCGTATTTTGACAGCATTGACCAGTACCTCGGGGCACACATCCTGTTTACATTTGTGCTTATTGAATTAAATTTTAAGCGTATGAAAAATGCGATTTACCCTTGTTTGTGGTTTGACGGTAATGCAGAGCAGGCCGCCCGGTTTTATTGTTCACTGTTTAAAAACTCCTCGCTAAAGCAATGTACCCCGATGGTAACCAGCTTTGAACTGGAGGGGCTGATGTTTATGGGCCTGAACGGGGGACCCATGTTTAAGCCTAATCCTTCGGTGTCGTTTTTCGCAACAGTTGAGACGGAAACGGAGCTGAGAAGTATATGGAATGCGCTGGCAGAAGGAGGGATGGTGTTGATGCCGCTTGATAAGTACGAATGGAGCACGCTTTATGGCTGGGTGCAGGACAGGTATGGCTTTAGCTGGCAGCTTAGCCTTGGCCGGGTGAGCGATGTGGGACAGGCGATCGTTCCGCTGCTGATGTTTTGCGGTGAGCAGCAGGGACGGGCGGAGAAGGCCATAGCTTTTTACACTTCGGTATTTCCTGAATCAGCCGTAGAACTTGTGGCGCACTATGCCGAAGGGCAGACCCAGGTTGATGCATCGGTTGTCCACGCGCGCTTCCGGTTAAACAACACGCCGTTTATGGCTATGGATAGTGGGGTAGCCCAGCCATTTACGTTCAGCGAAGGTGTATCGATGGTGATCAGTTGTGATACGCAGGAGGAAATCGATTATTACTGGAATGCATTTACGGAAAAAGGACAGGAAAGTATGTGCGGCTGGTGTGCTGATGAATTTGGCATGTGGTGGCAGGTGGTACCATCGATCCTTGGCGAACTGATGAGTGATCCGCATAAAGCGCAGCATGTTGCCGGTGCCCTGATGAAGATGCGGAAGCTGGACATTGCAGCCCTTGTTTCGGCCGGATAAAGGAGGCGGGCTATTTTAAGTTGATCAATAAAATGGTATATTCATTGAAAAATGATGGACCATGCTAAACTTACACGATACCCGGCGACTGTATAATTTACCGCCGTACGCGCGGCAGGATCTGAACAATTATGCAGAGGAGTTGAACGACACGATGCTGCTGATGAGCCAGGCGCAGGAACTTGCACGCTTCGGCAACTGGTCGTGGGATATCATCAATAACAGGGTTACCTGGTCTGATTCGCTTTATGATATATATGGCTTGGACAAACATCAGTTTAAGGCCACGTTTGAAGGTTATCAGGAACTGCTGCATCCGGATGACCGCAAAATGGTTTACGACAAGATCCAAAGGGTATTGTCGACCCATGAAGACACGCAGTTTGACGAACGCATTGTACGCCCGGACGGTGAGATCCGCTTTCTCCGTTCCTGGGGCAGGCTGAAATGTGAAAATGGTGTGCCGCAAAAAATGATCGGCGCCTGCCTTGACATTACCGAAACAGAAAAGCAAAACCGGCAGCTGCGCGATATTGCCTGGGCACAGACCCATCTGGTGCGTGCGCCGCTGGCGCGGGTTTTAGGTATCGTGGAATTGCTTAATGCGCAGGCAGGTAATACGGCAAAAGAAACGGAACTGCTGAATTATCTTAATACTTCTGCCAAGGAACTGGACGATGTGATCCGCGATATTATTAAGAAGAGTTTAACTTAGTAAAAGAAATAAGGCCGGTATTACCGGCCTTATTTCCTTATTTTTTTCAGTAGCTGATAAGGCATGTCTATTTTGTAAGTACCTCGATCTTGCCGCCGGTTTTAAATAAATCATGCGGCACAAAATAACCTTTGTGCGTTTTACCGTTAACTTTTATGCCTGTAAGCGCACGGCCTTTTCCAGGTTTGCTTATCGTAAGCACCTTTCCGTTCTCTGAGGTCCATTTTACTTCGTCGAACAGCGGAACGGTTACGAGATATTCAGGATCGGTGGCCGAGAAGGTATAAAGACCAAGTGCCGTAAATGCGTACCAGGCCGACATCTCTCCGGCATCGTCCATGCCTGAATAGGCCAGACCTTCCGGACCAATACCGTAAAGGTTGTTCATGATATGATCCAGCATCTTCTGCGATTTTTCGGGCTTATTGATGAAGTAGTATGCGAAGGGAGCCTCGTGATCTGGCTGGTTACCGTGACAGTATTGTCCAACCATCGTCTCCACGTTTCTCGCGATGTGCTTAGGGTTCCATGGAACGGTAAACAAAGAGTCAAGTTTAGATTCGAAACCTTTCGGCCCGCCGTACAGCTCAATAAGTCCGGGCATATCGTGCGGGGCAAAGAAGGATACCTGCCAGGCATTTGCCTCGCGGTACATGTATTCATAGTATGGATACTGGGGGTTAAAGTTCTTGATCCATTCACCATTCTCCAGTCGCCCGCGCATAAACCTGGTCTCCGGATCGAACATATTCTTATAATTTTTCGAGCGCTGCATCAGGCTGCGGTAGTTGGCGCTATCACCAAGAACCTTAGAGAGCTGCGCTAATGAATAGTCGTCATAAGCATATTCCAGTGTTTTAGAAACGCCGGCTTTTGCCTTGGTTTCTACATGAGGGTTTGCAATATCGGGATCGGAGATATAGCCTTTTTCGATATATTCCTTGATGTGTGGACGTGCCCCACCTTCAACATTAGCGTTCTTTAAGAGGATCTCGTAAGTGCCTTTCACATCAAAGTCGGTAATTCCGCGCAGGTAGGCCCCTGCAATGGAGGAGGCGCCATGATCGCCGTGGAAAAAGGTTGGAATGAAACCGGTTTTGTCGCCAACGTCTTTCATGGACTTGATCACGTCCAACGTAACTTTTGGTGAAATAATACCCAGAAAAACGTCTTTGTTGCGATAGGTATCCCAGAGCGAGGGTTCCGTGTAATAGTTGAAGTCGGCCTTGACAACATTACGCTTGCGGTCTACATACTCCCCGTTTACGTCGCTGCGCAAGGCTGGCCAAAGCAATGAACGATAGAAGCAGGAATAGAACATTTGACGTTGTTTATCGGTACCGCCCTTTACCTGTATCTTGCTAAGTACTTTTTCCCATTCCTGAGTGGCTTGCTGATGTATGGTCTCGAACGATTTGCCTCCGATCTCTTTCTCCAAATTTTCTTTAGCATTTTCTGTACTTACAAAAGAGATTCCGATCTTCATTTCTACGGGACCTTTACCCGCGTCGGAGAGCAGGACACGCGCGTAGCCGCCGGCTTTGCCTTCATCGGTTTTTTCAATCTTCTCAATATTGGTATTCAGGATGGCGTAAAAATAGATGCGTTCGCCGGGACGCTGCGATCCCTTTATGACATTGCTGCCTTCCTGTTCAATGTTCCAGTCGGATATCCGGTTGTTTGAGCGGCCGAGGTCGAAAATAACTTGCCGGCCCGTATTGTTCTCGAAGGCATAACGGTGGTATCCGCAGCGCAGTGTTGAAGTGAGGCTTACGTTAACTTTGTAATTGTCGAGATAAACCTGATAGAAACCAGGGGCAGCACTTTCCTTTTTATGGGAAAATTTTGATCCGAATTCTTTTGGATTCCGGCTGCGACCTTCGATAGTATTGTCGGAAGCGGCAATAACTGCTTTAGCCTCTTCGATGCCACCGGCCCAGACAGGCATTACCGGAATATTGCAAAGGTTCCAGTGGCCTTTGTTGGTATGCGTGAAGCCATAAATAATGTCATCTTCATACTCATATCCTGCTCCCGAGCCATACTCGGTCATAGGGCTGAGTTGCACCATGGCGTTTGGCATGGAACTCCCGGGAAATACCAGGCCAGCCCAGGAGCGCCAGTCTTTCGGCAATTCATAACCAAGGATAGCGGGATCGGTAAGTGGTGCAGTACCAATAAAGGTGTTTACGTATTTGGTGTAAATGGGCCGCTGCTGGGCCTGACTACCTAAAGTCATGGCACTAAGCATCGCTACACCTGCTAAACTTGCAATTCTTGTAATCTTTTGTTTCATTTTTGTTAAGAAATCTTGTGTGCGTATCCAAATATAGGAATTGAATTGGCATTAACTCTACACAGTGTGCCAGCCTAGTCTAGAATTATTGTTACATTCACGCCCTTGAAACAACGATAATCTGATTTTAATGAACAAAGCTGTTTTTCTGGACCGAGATGGCGTCTTGAACCGCGAACTATACGATTACATCTGCAGACCTGAAGATTTTCACGTACTGGAATATCAGATCCCACCGCTGAAAAAATTATATGATGAGGGTTACATGCTCATTATCATTACCAACCAGGGCGGTATCGCCCAGCAGCGTTACTCGGAAGAAACGCTGGCAGAAATGCATCAGACGCTGTTTGGGAGATTTGCTCAGCAGGGCGCTACGATCACCCACGCTTATTACTGTCCGCATCATCCAACGGTTTCCGGCGAGTGTGATTGCAGAAAGCCGAAGCCGGGCATGCTGAAAGAAGCAATAGCCAGGTATAATATTGATCCTGAATTATCGGTGATGATTGGTGATAAGCCTCGCGATGTGGAAGCTGCTAATGCTGCGGGCGTCCGCGGCATTTTGATTGAGCCGGACGAGCAGATTGACTATGAGATCGTTAAAGAGGTGTTGGCAGGCTCTGAGTTTGCCAACACCAGTAAAGATTTCCGGTAGATTATTTACCTGCTTCGGCAGCTTTCTTATGGTCGGCCAGGAACTGGGCCAATCCAGTATCAGTTAGCGGATGCTTTAGTAATGCGGTAATCGCGGCTAGTGGCCCGGTGATCACATCGGCACCGATTTTTGCACAGTTAACGATATGCAGCGGCCCGCGGATCGATGCAGCCAGGATCTGTGTTTTGTATCCATAGTTATCAAATATGACACGTATATCTTCTATGAGCTGCAACCCGTCTGTTGAAATGTCGTCGAGACGTCCGAGGAAGGGGGAAACATAGGTGGCGCCTGCTTTTGCTGCAAGCAATGCCTGGCCTGGTGAAAAGATTAACGTACAGTTGGTACGGATGCCTTTGGATGAAAAGTGTTTGATGGCTTTGATGCCGTCTTTGATCATGGGTACTTTAACCACGATCTTAGGATTAAGCGCTGCAAGTGCTTCACCTTCCTGAACGATCTCGTTATACGTAGTGGCAATAACCTCGGCGCTTACATTATCGTCTACAATATCACATATCGCCTTATAATGAGCCGTTACATTAGCATCGCCGGTGATGCCTTCTTTTGCCATGAGGCTTGGATTCGTGGTTACGCCATCCAATACGCCAAGGTCCTGAGCCTCTCTGATCTGATCTAGGTTGGCTGTGTCAATAAAAAATTTCATATGCTAGTTATGGGGTTTTAAATCAAAAAGAATAATGTTTACCCAAGGAAGAAAAAAATGGGCAAGCACCTCTTATCGCATCGCTACAACCTTCTACCCTTGCTGCGTTCCCACCCTGGGGGAGTTCAAAGGGAGCTGATCGTAAAAGACTTGCCCGGCACAAATGTAGTAAAAGACATCGATCTGCAAAGGGTGAAATTACATTTAGTTGTGAAGTAGGGGGCTCATGCCGGCTAACAAACTGATCATAAATTAATTGGATTTTTAAATATTTTCTGCGATATTGTTTATCCAAATTATCGTTTTCGCTCCTGGTACGGTTACCGGAAGCCTTATGCAAAATTATTCTAAATTGCAGATTTGTGATTCTGTCATTTTTATGCGATGTAATTTGCTAATATTACAATATGGGTTCGTATTTTTTTAAAACATCCGGATTTTTCCTAAAAAACATGCGAATATTATAATTCATGGAATTTATTTTATATCTTAGTGTCAGAAATACACTATACCAAACTAAATATTTTAAACGGACTTATGGAACAAAAACAAGATAACCAAGGGTTATACGACCAGCGTTTTGAGCACGATGCATGTGGTATAGGCTTTGTAGCCCATATTAAGGGAAGAAAGTCTCAGCAGATCGTTTCGGACGCCATAACCATTCTTGAAAATCTTGATCACCGCGGAGCATGCGGAGCCGAAATCAACACAGGGGACGGTGCGGGTATCATGATTCAGATACCGCATGAATTCCTGTATGATGAGTGTCTGAAGATCGGGTTCAGCCTGAACGAATCTGGAGACTACGGCGTCGGAATGCTTTTCCTGCCAAAAGATGTGAAGGCAAGAGAGGAATGCAGGGAGATCATTTACCGGGCGGCTGAGAAACTGAACCTGGAGGTACTTGGCTTTAGAAAAGTACAAACCAATGCCGAAGGTATTGGTGCTATGGCACTTTCGGTTGAGCCGGAGATGGAGCAGGTTTTTATTGGCAGACCGCATGCGGTATCTGCAGGCGCTGACTTTGAGCGCAAACTGTACGTTTTTAAAAACTACCTGACTAAAACCATTAACAGTACGGTAAAAGGAATAAATGGCGGCTTTTATATTGCTTCCTTTTCTTCGCGTACCATCGTATATAAAGGTCAGCTTACCTCGATGCAGGTTCGGACTTATTTTACCGAGCTCAGCGATAAGCGCGTTGTGTCGGCTTTCGGTTTGATCCACTCGCGTTTCGCGACCAACACTTTTCCTTCATGGAAGTTAGCGCAGCCGTTCCGGTATATTGCGCATAACGGCGAGATCAATACGCTGCAGGGTAACCTGAACTGGTTCCGTGCGAGCGTTAAATCTTTCGCTTCGTCTTATTTTACACAGGAGGAACTGAATATCTTGCTCCCGGTTATTGATGAAACCAATTCGGATTCAGGCTGCCTGGATAATGTTGTTGAGCTCCTGCTTCATTCAGGCCGTTCATTACCACATGTACTTATGATGCTTATTCCTGAGGCATGGGATGGCAATGAGGATATGGATGATCTGAAAAAAGCGTTCTATAAGTTTCATGCTACGCTGATGGAGCCATGGGATGGTCCGGCCGCCGTATCATTTACCGACGGTAACCTGATCGGTGCTACACTTGACCGTAATGGTTTGCGTCCCCAGCGTTATGCCATTACTTCGGATGACCACGTGATTATGGCTTCCGAAGCTGGTGCTGTTGCTCTGGATCAAAGCAAAATCATCGAGAAAGGCCGCTTAACGCCGGGCAAGATGTTCGTGGTAGACATGGAGCAGGGAAGGATTATCAGTGATGAGGAGATAAAACAGAAAGTATGCGGCAACAAACCGTATGGCGACTGGATCAATAAGTATCAGATTAGACTGGAGGAGCTTCCTGAGCCGAGACTCGTGTTCAGCAATTTGTCTCAGGAGTCGATCTTCAGATATCAGCAGGTGTTTGGTTACAGCCGTGAGGATGTTGACCTTATCCTGAAGCCTATGGCCAAGGAGGGGAAAGAACCTGTTGGTTCAATGGGTACGGATATACCTCTTGCAGTTCTCTCGCAAAAGCCCCAGCATCTTTCTTCTTATTTTAAGCAGTTATTTGCGCAGGTAACCAACCCGCCTATCGATCCGATCCGCGAAAAGGTAGTGATGAGCCTGGCTGGTTTTATGGGCAATAACGGCAACATCCTCGAAGAAAATGCGATGCAATGTCACTGTGTTGGCATAAAGCATCCGGTGCTTACTAACCTTGAACTGGAGAAACTGAGGAGTATCGACACTGGTGTGTTTCAGTCTAAGACTCTGCAAACTTATTTCCGGGCTGATGGTACACCGGGTGCCTTAGAACGAGGTTTACAACGCTTGTGCCGCTACGCCGTGGATGCAGTTGAAGATGGCTTCCAGGTTTTGGTGCTTTCTGATCGTGCGCTCGACTCGGAACATGCTGCCATCCCGTCGCTGCTTGCTGTTTCGGCTGTGCATCACCATTTGATCCGCAAAGGTTATCGCGGTGCTGTAGGTATTGTTGCTGAAGCAGGTGATGTGTGGGAAGTGCATCATTTTGCTACACTGATAGGTTTCGGTGCAACGGCCGTAAACCCATACCTGGCATTGGAAACGATCACTGGTTTTGAACAGGAACTTCAGGAGAAATCTGAAAAACTGATCAAGAATTATATTTACGCAATCAATAACGGCTTGCTGAAGATATTCTCTAAAATGGGTATCTCGACCCTGCAGTCTTATCACGGGGCTCAGATTTTTGAGATATTGGGCATTAATAAGAGTGTGGTCGATAAATATTTCACTGGTGCGGTATCTAGGATCGGCGGACTTGGCCTGGATGAAATTGCCAAAGAAACGCTGATTAAGCACAACCGCATATTTAAAATGGCTAACCGTCCGGATGCCATTTTGCCAACAGGCGGTAACTACAAATGGAAGCGCAAGGGTGAACAGCACTTGTTTAACCCCCAAACGATTCATTTGCTTCAAAATGCGACACGCAAAAATGATTACAATACGTATAAGCAATATTCTAAGCTGATCAACGACCAGACCAATCAGGCCTATACGATTAGGGGATTATTTGAGTTTAATTATAACCGCCCTGCTGTCCCTCTCGAAGAAGTGGAACCGGTTGAGAATATTCTGAAGCGTTTCGCTACAGGAGCGATGTCTTTCGGGTCAATTTCTCATGAGGCGCATTCTACACTGGCCATTGCGATGAACCGTATAGGTGGAAGGAGCAATACCGGCGAGGGTGGTGAGGATGAATTGCGTTATGAGCCACTGCCAAACGGTGATTCGATGCGTTCTTCTATTAAGCAAATTGCTTCTGCCCGTTTTGGGGTAACAAGTTATTATCTGACTAACGCCGATGAACTGCAGATCAAGATGGCTCAGGGTGCCAAGCCGGGTGAAGGTGGACAGCTTCCGGGTCATAAAGTGGACGACTGGATTGCCAAGGTACGTCACGCTACACCTGGTGTTGGTTTAATTTCACCTCCGCCGCATCACGACATCTATTCCATTGAGGATTTAGCGCAGTTGATCTATGACTTAAAAAATGCCAACAGACAGGCACGTATTAACGTGAAACTGGTATCGAAAGCGGGTGTCGGCACCATTGCAGCAGGGGTGGCCAAGGCACATGCTGATGTTATTCTTGTTTCAGGATTTGATGGTGGTACGGGCGCTTCTCCGCTTACTTCTATACAGCACGCTGGCTTGCCATGGGAGCTTGGTTTGGCAGAGGCACATCAGACACTGGTAAAAAACAGGTTAAGGAGCCGTGTGGTATTGCAGACTGACGGACAATTAAAGACGGGAAAGGACATTGCCATTGCTACCTTGCTTGGTGCCGAGGAGTGGGGTGTTGCTACTGCAGCGCTGGTGACCGCAGGTTGTATCATGATGCGTAAATGCCATCTGAACACTTGTCCGGTAGGTGTGGCTACCCAGGATCCGAACCTTAGAAAACTGTTTACGGGTGAACCTGATCATGTGGTAAATCTGTTCCACTTCCTTGCTCAGGAATTGAGGGAAACCATGGCTGAGCTGGGCTTTAGAACGGTTGAAGAGATGGTAGGCCAGGCAGACATGCTGAAAGTACGCCAGATTGATCAGGCGGAATGGAAACAGAAGGACCTCGACTTCTCCGCGATCTTGTTTAAAGCGCCGGATAATGGTTTAAGCCTATACAAAACCGAAGATCAGGACCATGGCATCGAGGGTGTGCTGGATCATCAATTGATCAAAGCGGCTCAGCCTGCGTTAGCTACCAAAGAACCGATCTACGCGGAATTCGATGTAAAGAATACGGATCGATCAATAGGTACGATGTTGTCTAATGAAGTTTCTAAGGTGTATAAAAGCCAGGGACTTCCGGCCGACACTGTAAACTTTAAGTTTAAAGGTTCTGCCGGACAGAGCTTTGGTGCTTTTGCTACGAGAGGTATCTCGCTGCAGCTTGAAGGTGAGGCTAACGATTATGTAGGAAAAGGTCTTTCAGGCGCACGCTTGTCTATATATCCTTTCGCCGAAGCGAAATATGTGCCTGAACAGAACATTATTATTGGTAACGTAGCGTTGTATGGTGCCACCTCGGGTGAACTGTATGTACGCGGACAGGCCGGTGAGCGTTTTGCTGTGAGGAATTCCGGTGCAACCGCGGTAGTTGAAGGCTTGGGTGCACATGGTTGTGAGTACATGACCGGGGGCGAAGTGCTGATCATTGGTGACACAGGAACTAACTTTGCAGCTGGAATGAGCGGCGGTATAGCTTGGGTATACGACGTGAAAGGGGATTTTGCCAGCAAATGCAACAAGGAAATGGTTGATCTTGATCCGCTTGATGAGCAGGATGAGCTGCGCATTGCGCACCTGTTGAGAATGCATGTGCAGCTGACCGACAGTAGCGTAGCGAAGTTTTTACTGAGCGACTGGTCGACACAGTCGGCCCGCTTCATCAAGGTATTCCCTAAAGAATACAAGGCCGTATTAATGAATAGAACGAACAAACTGACAATATCTTAAGTTATGGGAAAAGTAACTGGATTTTTAGAATACGAAAGGGTTGCTCCTGTAAAAGAAGATGCACAAGAGCGCCTGAAACATTATAACGAATTTGTACACGCGCTTGAGCTGGAGGATGTGAACAAGCAGGCTGCGCGGTGTATGGATTGCGGAGTACCGTTTTGCCAGTCGGGCTGCCCGCTTGGCAACGTGATACCGGAGTTTAACGAGGCTGTATATAAAGGTGACTGGCAGCTAGCTACAACTATTTTACTGAGCACCAATAACTTCCCTGAATTCACCGGAAGGATTTGTCCGGCGCCTTGCGAATCTGCTTGTGTACTGGGTATCAACAAGTCGCCGGTTTCTATCGAAGAGATAGAAAAGCACATTATTGAGATGGCGTTCAGCAAAGGCTATATCAAAGCCGAGCCTCCACTGATCCGTACAGGTAAGAAAGTTGCCGTGATTGGTTCTGGTCCGGCAGGAATGGCCGCTGCCGCACAGTTGAATAAGGCTGGCCATGAGGTTGTGGTATACGAGCGTGATGATACACCAGGTGGACTGTTAAACTATGGTATCCCAGATTTCAAGCTTCAAAAAGATGTGGTAAGCCGCAGGATTAGTCTGATGGAGAAGGAAGGGGTTGTATTTAAGTGTAACGCCAATGTTGGGGTTAACGTAGAGCTTAACACTTTGCTTCGCGAAAATCAGGCGATTATTCTGGCAGGCGGCTCAACCATACCGCGCGATCTTCCGGCCACAGGGAGGGATGCAAAGGGTATACACTTTGCGATGGACTTCCTTAAGCAACAGAACAAACGGGTTAGGAATATCCCGGTACAGGGTGAGGACATCCTGGCGACAGGTAAAGATGTCATCGTGATCGGCGGTGGTGATACAGGCTCTGACTGTATCGGAACTTCCAATCGCCAGGGTGCCAGATCGGTTACCCAGTTTGAAATTATGCCTATGCCTTCTTCGTCCCGTACATCGAATATGCCATGGCCTACTTATCCAATGCTGCTTAAAGTAACAACCTCCCATGAAGAGGGTTGCGAACGTTTCTGGGGAGTGAACACTAAAGAATTCATTAAGGATGAAAATGGCAATCTGAAAGCAGTTAGGGTAGTGGACGTAGAATGGGAAATTGATGCGGCCGGCAGACCAGTCAATTTTAAGGAAAAGGCTGATACCGTACGTGATTTGCCATGTCAGCTTGTATTACTAGCTATGGGCTTCCTTTATCCGCAAAAAGACGGGTTATTGGAGAAGCTTGGAGTTGAGCTTGACGCGCGGGGTAATGTTAAAGCTGAGGAAGGTAAATACCAGACCAATATTGCTAAGATTTTCGCCGCCGGAGATATGCGCAGAGGCCAGTCGCTGGTTGTATGGGCGATATCTGAAGGGCGTGAGGCGGCCAGGAAGGTAGATCAGTACCTGATGGGGCACAGCAGTCTGCCTTCTAAAGATGGCATACCATACGCATAGTCTTCGTTTAATATATTTAAAGGCGCACTGCTTATGAGCAGTGCGCCTTTTTAGTATCTGACACGTAGTCCGAGTCCCAGCTGAAATACATCGGTAATGGTGAGTGCCGACATATTTTGGAAATAGTTAACCAGATAGTAATCGTTAGTGTTTGCCTCGATATAGACGCCCAGTTTTTTGATGGTATTCGTCTTAAAGAGTTTTGCTGTACTGATGTCGACTTCGTTGCTTACCGACAGGTGCGGACGTAAAGCCTCCGACCAATAGTAATAGTCTTTAGGGTATTGCTCCGTGTCGAAATTAAAGGAAAGTTCTTTATGGAAAGTATAGCTCAAAAATATACCTGGATTTAAAGGATAGAATTTAGTTGTCTTTCCAATGCCGATTTCCCAGGGCTTATAAGCGAATTTTACTGTGGCAATATTAAGTTTGCCACCTTTATTCTGTGGCACGTATCCATAATGAAAATCTAAGCGGCCCTTTTTATTCGCGAGGATATCGTATCCGGCACCGGCGCTGAAGTAGCCGATGCTGCCGGCATATTGGACTATGGCTTCATCTGGAATTAAAGCTTTAAAAATTTGGGCCTGAGCCGTCGCGCTTAAAAGGATAAGCAAAAATGGAATATATTTAGAAACTGACACGTTTGTAGGTTAAATTGTTATTAACAACCTCGATGACGAGAAACTCGCTATCGGCCATTGCACTGGTTATGATAAAGGGAACCTTTCTGTCGCCCGCAAAGTACTCTTCAAACTGGTGGGTGTGCCCGTGCAGTGAGGCGAGTAAACCCGGCGTTTGTACCATTGTATCAGTATAAGGTTTTACAAGCCCCGGATCGAAGTCTGGATTATTTGGGGGTACATGTGAAATAGCGATGTAACCGGTTACTCCATTTTCCGGCTTAAGCTGATGCTGGAGCCATTGCATATCAGGGGTTTGTCCGTTAAACTGATACTCTCTCCCGTTGGTATCGTGGCATACAAATTTAATTCCGCCGTAGGTAAAGGAATAATTTAACTCCCCGAACATGTTCAGAAATACGTCCTTCCCACGGGCTACGAGATCGTGATTGCCTACAACTGCTACGTATGGCGGGTTAAGGTCTTCCAGTGCTCTCGATATCCATTCCATTTCCTTGAGTACGCCGAACTCGGATATATCGCCAGCCAGTACAACGAAATCGATACCGGGCAGTGCGTTCACCGCCTTGCAAAAGGCGACTGTTTCGTCTCTTGATTTCTGGCTATCGCCGGTAAGTACAAAGCGAACGGTGTCGTCTGTTGCGCCCGAGCCAAGTTTCTTCAGATTTCTGTTGTTGATGTCTCTGAAGGAATTACGGTCGAACGCCTGATTGGGACTAAATTCAAAATGATTGCAGCCCGCTAATACAAGGCAAAGAAACAGGAAAAAGGATAATCTCATAGACTGTTAATTGGCAACAAAGAAAATCTATTGCGCCGACATAGTCTGTGTTTTCCTGAGGTTCTTACTTTATTAAGACAGTTTTTTGGCCGGATGATTAACTCCGGCCGGTATCTAATCTCAGTTTAGAAAAGAAATCCCACAGGACAATACCTGCCGAGATAACAATATTAAAGGAATGCTTGGTGCCAAACTGAGGAATTTCTATGCAGCCGTCGACCGCCGCCATTACCTCATCGCTGACGCCGTTTACCTCATTGCCGAATACAAGCGCGTACTTCTCCTTCGGCAGGGGTAGATAGGCGTTCAGCATCACGCTGCCTTGTGCCTGCTCAATGGCAAGTATCTTATAGCCCTGCAGGCGCAGTTCAGCGATTGCGGCACAGGTCTCAGCAACGTATTCCCAGTCGACAGACTGCGTGGCGCCTAATGCGGTTTTTTCTATTTCTCGATGTGGAGGCTGTGCAGTAATGCCGCACAGCACTATTTTTGATACGGAAAAGCCATCAGCTGTTCTGAATACAGAACCCACATTGTGCATACTCCGCACGTTATCGAGCACGACAACGACAGGCAGCTTTTCCTGATCTTTGAATTCTTCTACTGAAGGCCGGTTAAGCTCTTCTGATTTCAGCTTCTGCATGGATCAGATGCTTGAAGCACCATGTCCGATATCGCTGATATACACCGTCGGCGCGTAACCAATCCTATCCGTATAGAAGGCAGTTAGTTTGGTTTTAAAATCCTCTTCCTGTCCTTTTTTCAGTAATGCTATGGCACAGCCGCCAAAGCCAGCACCAGTCATCCTTGCACCGATCACATCGGGGTATTGAGCGCAAAATTCCACAACTGTGTCAAGCTCGCGACCGGTAACTTCATACAGCTCTTTAAGCGATTGATGAGAACCGTACATCAGTTGGCCGAAAGCCTTCAGATCGCCGCTGTTCAGCGCCTTTGCAGCATGGTTAACCCGGTCATTCTCAGCCACCACGTGGGTTGCACGCTTCAATACTACGGCATCGCTTATCAGGTGCTTATACTGATCAAATTGTTCACCGTCCAGTTCACAGAGATTACTAAGGTTCAATTCAGCGTTAAGTTCCCCAAGTGCAGTTTTACATTCGGAGACCCGCTCGTTATATTTCGACTCTGCCAGTTTACGCGGTTTGTTCGTGTTAATGATCGCCAAGTTATATTCGCCCAGGTTACAGTCGACAATGTTATGGTCTAGCGTATCGCAGTTCAATACAATTGCTTTATCGGTTTCGCCGAAGGCTACCGCAAACTGGTCCATAATACCACAGTTTACACCGATAAACTGATTCTCAACTTTCTGAGCCAGCAATGGAATATCCAGTTTGCTGTAATCCAAATTGAAATAATCGTTGAGCGCATATGCCATGGCAACTTCAATAGAGGCCGAAGAAGACAGGCCGGAGCCGATAGGGATATTGCCAAAAAACAACATATCCAATCCGGTATTGATCTCATGCTGTTTCTGCATTTCATGAAAAACACCGAGTGGATAATTATACCATTCCGGACCCGTCTTGCTATATGCTTTCTGGAGCGGCATTTCCGCATGTTCGTCGAAATTCAAACTTCTGAATCTTAGCACGCCGTCGTTGTTAGGGGCAAGGGCCAGCCAGGTACCCATGGTTACTGCACACGGCATAACCAGGCCTCCGTTGTAGTCAATGTGCTCTCCGATGAGATTCACACGTCCCGGTGTAAAATAATGTTTGGCAGGCTCCTGTCCATATATCGCTAAGAATTTTTCAGTGATTTCAGCTTTCATTTTTCAGTATATTTCAAATTTTTATTCCAGATTCGGTAAACTATTGATAGTATTGTTTAAAAAATAAGCCCTAAATATACATATATGAATACAAAGCTGATCCACACGGGTAAAATTATTGATGGAAAAGAGGTTCTGGCGGTCGAGTTAACAAACGCCAAAGGGAGTTATGTGAAGGTCTATAATTATGGAGCCATTGTCAGTAAGTTTATCGTAACCAACGCGCAGGGGGAAAGGCAGGATATTGTGCTGGGCTTTGAGGATATTGATAGTTACACCAGCGAGGCATATTTGGAAAATTATCCCTATTTGGGGGCAGTTATCGGACGGTATGCCAACCGGATTAAAGATGGGCGCTTTAATATTGACGGTAAGGAATATCAATTGTCGCTGGCTAAAGGGCAGGACACTCTGCACGGAGGAGATATAGGCTTTGATAGAAAGGTGTGGGACATATTACCCACCATTGACCCTACGGTAACGATGAGATACCTGAGTCCGGCAGGTGAGGAGAACTTTCCAGGCAACTTATTGGTAGAGCTCACCTTCAAACTTACGGATGATGATGAGTTAGTTCTCGACTTCAAAACCAGCACTGACGAGCCAACTGCTGTTAACCTGACGCATCATGGCTATTTTAACCTTTCTCCGACCGGCGGATCAGTGAAAGACCACCTGCACAGGATAGCGGCGAGTAAGTATTTAGAACAAGATGAACGATATGTAGTTACAGGTCGCCAAGTCGCTGTCGCCGGAACCAAATATGATTTCCAGGGAGCAAAGCCGATCGGCCAGGACTGGGATCCGGAGGAGGGTTACGACCAAACATTTCTGCTCGACAAAGAATATGGCGAGTTAACGCTGGCTACCGAGACTTCGGAAGCAGAGAGCGGGTTAACGCTATATGTTTATACAACGGAACCGGTTGCGCATTTTTATACAGCTAAGTTTCTTGATGTGAAGCAAGGTAAGGAGGGACGACACTACGGGCCTTATAGCGCTTTTTGCGTTGAAACCCAGCACGCACCAAATAGTGTTAATGTACCGGACTTACCGACAACTATATTGCGGCCGGGTGAGACCTACCGTCAGACAACCATTTACAAGGTTGCGCCTACCGTGATTGGACAATTATAGCATTCCGGATATGGCCTTCCAGATGATCCGTACGCTGGAAATAATCACGATTACGCCTACGCCGATAAACATCTTTTTTATGGGTAGGCGGCCTACAAGCCTGGCCGCAATTGGAGCAGCAAGTACACCACCTACGATCAGTCCCAGGATAGACTGCCAGTGACTGACACCTAGTATGAAAAAGAATGTTACGGCGCTGGCCATTGTAACAAAAAATTCGGTTAAGCTTACCGATCCGATAACATATTTCGGAGTTCGTCCTTTCGATATCAGGGTTGAGGTAACGAGAGGCCCCCAACCACCACCGCCAAACGAGTCGAGGAAGCCGCCTGCACCAGCAAGCCAGCCCGCGCGCTTTACTTTTTGTGGTTTTCTTTTTTCTTTAAATGCATTGGTGAGAATGCGTATACCCAATAGCAGTGTATAAAGAGAGATCACCGGACGAATATATACGGAAAATGCCTCTCCCGCGTAGCTGAGCAACAATGCACCGGCAATTGCGCCCAGTACCCCTGGTATAAGTAAGGTTTTGAACAGTTTCTTATTGACGTTGCCAAAGCGATAGTGGCTGAATCCTGAGGCTCCGCTCGAAAACATCTCAGCGGTATGTATACTACCCGATATAACGGCCGGATTTAGTCCGCCAGACAGCAGGAGGGTGGTCGACACAACGCCGTATCCCATCCCTAAGGCGCCATCAACAAGCTGTGCTACAAAGCCGACAAGTAGCATCCAAATAAACATGTCGTCTATTTGCCCGTATATCTGTTTTCCGTATGCAACAACCGACGCATAACCAAGTGAAGAATATAACGCATAGCCAATGAACACAACAGCAAGAATGATAAGACACAGATACGCGACCCTTTTCCATTTATTTTCCTGTGTGCTTGTTACCATATAAAATCCATCATTTTAGTAGACAATATTATTACATGTTTTCCACTTCACAAAATTATTTAGGTGATTAATGTATAAATGGTTGATTTATAGTGAGAAATAACCTTAGGCTGATATGGGCGCCGTGCCCGATACCTTTTTTCTAAACCTGAGATACAGCATGAGAGAGGCGGCGAGCAATCCAATAGTAAGACCGTACCAGATTCCGTTTACGCCAAGGCCAAGCCTGATACCAAGCAGGTACGCGAGTGGCAGGCCCAGGATCCAGTATGACATGAAAGTTATTATGGTAGGGACGTTTACATCGCCGATACCCCTGAGTATGCCGAGTCCAACAACTTGAGTACCGTCGAACAACTGAAACAATCCTGCAATGATCAGCAGGCCGCTGGCAATCTCAATAACATCGATATCTGAGGTATAAATGTATGGCAAGAGCTGATTTGCAAAGATGAAAATGAGCGCAGTCGCCGTCATAAACATCACAACGACATGGTAACTTGCAATGGCGGAAAACCTCAGATCAGCAAAATGGCCCTTACCGTAGTTATTGCCCGTTTTGATCGTGGCGGCGGAGGCTACACCACTGGCCATCATATAGGTGACTGCGGCCAGGTTGATTGCGACCTGGTGTGCGGCTTGCTCTACGGCGCCTATAGTGCCTATGAGAATGGCGGCCATGCTGAACGCGCTGATCTCGAAAACATATTGCAGGGCTACCGGTGCGCCGATCTTCAGGATCTTGATTGTGCGTACTTTTTCTATGAGCGCCAGTTTAAAATGTTTGATATAAATTTTGAAGTGCCTCGACCGCAATACATAGATGATGATCACAGTCGCCATGATCATACGATCGATTAACGTGCTTAGCCCAACGCCTGCCACACCCATTGCGCTGATCCCGAACATTCCTTTGACGAATACAATACCCAGCACTATATTGATGATATTTCCCCATACGGATATGTACATGGCCTGTTTGGTAAAACCAAGGCCCTCTGTAAATTGCTTGAAACTTTGAAAAATCATCAGTGGAATGATGGAAATACCAAGATACGCCAGGTACGGCTTTGCATGCCGGACAACTTCTGGCGACTGTCCGATATGGTCTATGACCAGCAAGGTTCCCAGATATATAAATGCGTAAAGAACTAACGAGGCTACGATATTGATCGCTAAACTGTTTGACAGCAGTTTTCCGCATTCGTCGTAATTTCTCTTTCCGTTTTCCTGCGCGATAAGCGGCGTAAGGCCATAGGCGATACCTATACCCAATACCATAACTATGGTGAACAAACTATTTACCAGCGATACTGCAGCAAGCTGAACTGTTCCGGCAAAGTGCCCTACGATGACACTGTCGGCCAGATGCACCATGGTATGCCCCAGTTGCGACACAACGATCGGCATCGCCAGACGGAGGTTGTCTGCGTAATAGGGTTTGTACTTTCGACGGATTTCCTGAAACATTTTGCAAAAGTCGGCTTTTTAAGCCGCAATTGCGTCAGCTTAAGGTGTAATAAATATTCAGACCGCTGTAAAATATTCCTCTTTCTCTGAGATATGCGGACGGATAACACCGCTGATGATGAGGCTGACCAGTATCTTCTGAGCTTTCTTATAGGAACTTCTTGTAAGCTTGCTAAACTCTTTTAGAGTTATTCTTCCCTGTTCGTTCAGATAATCAAACAACTGCTTTTCCTGATCCGTATAATTGATAATATTCGGTTCCTGGTTGTTGCTCTTTTTGATCACGTCTACCAGTATCTTACTGGCCAGAATGCTTTTGTCCTTAACGCGATAGTATACCCACCACTTCTTGTGCTCATCAAGCGCGTAGTGAGGTTTGAGCTCGCTTTCAGCGATATTGACAACAAGGACCAGCTTGTCATCTACATATACTTCTTCGAATTCGGGCTCAAGAGCAGGTTTGCAATACTGATGTGCTGCTTTGGTGATCATATACCGTTCTTCGTCTTCAGATTTGACACCTTTGATGCTGCCATCGTCGGCAACACCGATAAGCAGTTTACCCCCTTTATTATTTGCGAAGGCCACAAGGCTCTTGGAGATCTTTTCTGTACTGGTTATCGTTTTCTTAAAATCCAGTGTTGTCCCTTCGCCCTGCAAAATTAGCTTCCTGATATTCATTTCTGGTTTTTTTAATACGCTACCCTGGATATCTCACCCTGATGAAGATTGCGAATATATACTTCGTTTATCACGCTTGCGCAAATTTCTCCCTCAGAATTGCACACCTCGATGGGATAAGCCCTTATAAATTTTCCCTGAGTACTCAATGCCTGCACGGCGTCTTCCAACATCTCGTCGCTAACCTTAATCGTGAAATAGAGATTGCTTCTTCCCGGTTTGAGGTACTGAATGGATGCACTTTTAAGCCACACCCGTACTTTGAAACCTCGCCGTTGCAATAACTGATCAAAAAGGATGGCGTAAAACGGGTCCGTAGCCGAGTAAATAGTTCCACCGAATATGGAACCGTTATAGTTTCGGTTGATGATACTCCGGCTGATTTTTACATCTACTCCACGGAAACCTTTATGGAAATTTCTGATCCAAATCCGTTGAAACAACATCGGAGGGTATAGGGATAATCCCCATTTCAAGGTACGCTCTGATACGATCATGATGCTACAATATCAGAAAGATTATTGAACTATGAAAGGCCCGAAGCCTTTTTTAAAACCTTTCAGAATTCAGATTGTTCAACGATATGATAATCAATGTTTTGATAAATGTAAACTTAGTTAAACACGAAATTCATCTCTTATGAAAAGTTAATCTTAAGCATGGTTTTTGCTTTCGCTGTAGCGATTGCAGGGTCAGCATGCAACTCGACAAAAAGCGTGTCGGACGGTACAGACAGCACTCAGACAGATACTTCGATGAGTCCGTTAGATACAACGGGTACTGTGCCACCGGATACGGCAGCGATGCCGCCGGACACAACCACTATGCCACCTGATACGTTGTGAACCTGGCCCGGTAATTTAGCCGGGCATTTTTTTTCAATTTCTTGCAGATGTGTTTAATTTGTTTGTACTTTCAGCATCCAAATTAAACCATATGACTAACGGAAAACAGAGCGGAAGTGTTTCGCTTTTAATTCTCGTGGCTGCGCTCGGCTATTTTGTAGATATTTACGATCTGCTCCTCTTCCTGATCATTAAAAACAAAAGTCTTAGTGCCTTGGGTGTTGCTCCCGACCAAATTACAGAAGTTGGTCTCTATTTGATGAACTGGCAGATGGCGGGCTTACTTATCGGCGGTATTTTCTGGGGCGTTTTGGGGGATAAAAAAGGCCGGTTGTCTGTATTGTTCGGTTCTATCATCATGTACTCGCTGGCAAACATTGCAAACGGTTTTGTGACCACAATCCCCATGTACGCCGCGCTTAGGTTTATTGCGGGGGTGGGCCTTGCAGGTGAACTGGGTGCGGGCATTACCCTTGTTAGTGAAAGCATGAGCAAGGAAAACAGGGGATACGGCACAATGCTGGTAGCCGGCATTGGTTTGATGGGCGCGGTGGCGGCTTATGTTGTAGGCGATATGTTTGAATGGCGGACAGCTTTTTTTGTTGGTGGGGGACTGGGAATTTTGCTTTTACTGCTTCGATTCGGCGTGTTCGAGTCTGGTCTGTTCGAGCGCATGGCGAAGAAAGATGTTCAGAAAGGGAATTTTCTGATGCTGTTTTCAAGCAGGGACAGATTTTTTAAGTATTTAAACTGCATCCTGATTGCGGTACCCTTATGGTTTGTGGTTGGAATTCTTGTCGGCATTGCGCCCGAGTTTGGAAAAGCGCTACAGGCCAGGGACGTGCTTGACAACGGAAAGGGTGTGATGTTTACCTATATCGGTATATCCCTGGGTGATTTTTTAAGCGGCGCCCTGAGTCAGATCTTCAGAACTCGTAAGAAGATTGTCCTGATCTTTATACTGCTTACCTTCTCCACGATGCTGGTTTACCTGCTGAGTACCGGCTGGACTGCCAATGGATTCTATGTGCTCTGCGTGGTATTTGGTTTATTTACCGGCTATTGGGTGGTATTTGTGACCATCTCGGCGGAACAGTTTGGAACAAACCTAAGGGCTACGGTGACGACAAGTGTACCCAATATGGTCAGAGGTTCTCTTATCCCGGTTACATTGCTTTTTCAATACCTGCAGGCGCAAATGGGTATCATAAACGCAGCGCTTTGTATTGCTGTGCTAACGGTTGGTCTGGCACTATTTGCCTTGTATCACCTCGATGAGACTTACGGCCGGGATTTAAACTTTATTGAAGAATAGACATCTGCATTTGGTAGTGTCAAAACAATGTACTATCTCTTTAAATATCCCCTTTACAAGCGTTTATCAGCGTATCTTTGGACACAAGGGTAATCGAAATGGAATTTAGAGATCAGGTAGTAGCAGCGTTTAAGCAAATTCAGGATGAGATATGCAGGGAGTTGGAACAAACCGATGGCGGGGCCTCTTTCGAGGAGGAAAACTGGACGCGCGATGGCGGTGGCGGCGGAAGGACCAGAATTATTCAGAACGGAAATGTGCTCGAAAAGGGTGGTGTGAATTTTTCGGCTGTCCATGGTAAACTTCCCGAATCGGTAAAACGGGGACTAGGTGTAGACAGCGATGAATTTTTTGCCACAGGCGTATCAATCGTTATGCACCCGTCTAATCCATACGTGCCAATTATTCATATGAACATCAGGTACTTTGAGTTGAATGAGGGAACAAGATGGTTTGGTGGTGGCATTGACCTGACGCCGCATTATATCATCGACACGGATGCGCGCTATTTCCATCACTTGTTGAAGCAAGCCTGCGATAAATTCGATGCACAGTTTTACCCGAAATTCAAGCGAAGGGCCGATGATTACTTTTATATCCCGCACAGGGAAGAAACAAGGGGAATCGGCGGCATTTTTTATGACAGGCTAACCCCAGAAAGCACCGGTGTTTCAATTGAAGCTTTACTTGAATTTTCGGTTGAGGTCGGAAACACATTTATTCCTGTATATACAGAACTTATAGACCGGAACCGGGATAAAGAATTCAGTGAAACCGAGAAGGAGTGGCAGTACCAGCGAAGGAGCCGGTATGCCGAATTTAATCTGGTATACGATGCCGGCACCAAGTTCGGGTTGGAGACCAATGGACGCATTGAGTCTATACTGATGAGTTTGCCCCCGCTTGCCAAATGGACCTACAACCATCAGCCCGTTCCCGGATCACCAGAAGCATACACGCTCAGCAGGCTGAAAAAGGGGGTTGACTGGGTGTAATTCCCTGTTAATTTATCCGCTAAAATTTTTCCACAATGCACCGTTATGGTGCATTTTTTATTAGATTCGCAAGGTTATAGGAATACCACATTTAAATCGTTCTTAAGGAACATTAACATTTTATGGCAGAAGATTTAGAAAATCAAGAAAACGACAAAGTAATAAGAATCGATATAGATGAACAGATGCGTTCGGCATACATTGATTATTCGATGTCTGTTATCGTATCAAGGGCGCTTCCTGATGTACGGGACGGTCTAAAGCCGGTTCATCGCCGCGTTCTGTATGGTATGTTGGATCTTGGATTAACGAACAATAAACCTTATAAAAAATCAGCACGTATTGTCGGAGAAGTGTTGGGTAAATATCACCCGCATGGCGACGCATCAGTATATAATACTATGGTTAGGATGGCCCAGGACTGGAGCTTGCGCTATCTGATGGTAGAAGGACAGGGAAACTTTGGCTCAATCGACGGTGACTTTCCGGCGGCCATGCGTTACACCGAGGCACGTTTTCAGAAGATTGCAGAAGAGATGCTTGCTGATATCAACAAGGATACGGTTGACTTTCAGTTAAACTTCGACGATTCCCTGCAGGAGCCAACAGTTTTGCCTTCTAAAGTTCCGAACCTGCTGATTAACGGATCATCTGGAATTGCTGTAGGTATGGCAACGAACATGCCGCCCCACAACCTTACAGAATCTATTAATGCCACAATTGCTTATATAGACGATAACGACATCAGTATCGCTGATTTGATGAAGCACATTAAAGCTCCTGATTTTCCTACTGGAGCCATCATCTATGGTTACACAGGGGTACAGGAAGCTTTCGAAACAGGACGAGGCCGTATCGTGATGCGGGCAAAGGCCGAAATTGAATCGAATAAAGACAGAGAGACTATTATTGTGACCGAAATACCTTATCAGGTAAACAAGGCACAAATGATTGAGCGTACGGCAGAACTTATAGGTGAAAAAAAGATAGAGGGAATTTCGAATATCAAAGATGAGTCGAACAAGGACGGTATCCGGATTGTTTACGAAATAAAGCGTGATGCGAATGCCTCAATCGTCCTAAACAACCTATTTAAACAGACGGCCCTGCAAACCTCATTCAGCGTAAACAACATTGCGCTGGTAAATGGCAGGCCGCAACTGCTTAATCTGAAGGACCTGATTCGTCACTTCGTGGAGCACCGCCATGAAGTGGTTATCCGCCGGACTAAATTTGAGCTTGCCGAAGCAAAAAAGCGTGCGCACATATTGGAGGGTTTACTCATCGCCCTGGATCATCTGGATGAGGTAATCAAGCTTATCCGTAACTCTGATACCCCTGAAGACGCCAGGACCGGCTTGATGGAGCAGTTCGGCCTTACAGATATCCAGGCGAGGGCTATATTGGACATGACATTACGTCGTCTGACAGGTCTGGAACGTGATAAGATCAAAGAGGAATACAATGAATTGATGAAAACCATCGATTATCTCCAGTCTATCCTGGATGATGAAGGTAAGCGGATGCAAATTATCAAAGACGAACTGACAGAAATGTCGGAAAAGTACGGGGATGAGCGACGGACAGAAATTATTCATGCAGCCGGCGATATGAGCATGGAAGACTTTATTGAGGATGAAGAAGTCGTCATAACGATATCCCACGAAGGCTACATTAAGCGCACACCTGCTACCGAGTACCGCACGCAGGGCCGTGGGGGCAAGGGTTCTAAAGGCAGCGATTCACGAAATGAAGACTTTATTGAACACCTGCTGATCGCTTCAAATCACAACTACATGTTGTTTTTCACCGAAACCGGTCGCTGTTTCTGGCTAAGGGTATATGAGATACCTGAAGGCAGCAGACAAAGCAAGGGCCGCGCGATACAGAATATCATCAATATTCCAAAAGAGGAAAAGATCAAGGCTTATATCAAGGTGAAAAACCTGAAAGATCAGGAATATCTGGAGAACAATTATATTATCATGTGTACCAAGAAGGGAACTATTAAGAAAACCTCTCTTGAAGCTTACTCACGTCCGCGGGTAAATGGTATAAATGCGATAAACATCAATGAGGGTGATCAGCTGCTCGAAGCCAGCCTTACGACCGGCACAAGCGAGATCGTGATGGCGTTGCGTTCCGGAAGGGCCATCAGGTTCAACGAATCAACTGTCAGACCAATGGGAAGAACGGCGACTGGTGTGCGCGGCGTAACGCTTGCTCATGATAAAGATGAGGTGGTTGGCATGATTGCTGTGGATAATCCTGATAGCACCGTACTTGTGGTCTCAGAAAAAGGTTATGGTAAACGTACTGATATAGATGATTATCGCGTTACTAACAGAGGCGGTAAGGGTGTTAAGACCATCAATATTACCGATAAGACCGGGGATTTGGTTGCCATAAAGGCCGTTACAGATGCAGATGACCTGATGATTATTAACAGATCCGGTATTGTGATCAGGATAGTTGTAAGTGAACTAAGGGTGATGGGTCGTGCTACACAGGGCGTAAAGCTCATCAACCTGAAGGGAAATGATGAGATTGCATCTGTCGCACAGATTGAACATGAGGACGAGGAGGTTGAAGAGGGAGGTTCTGACGTTACGGAACAAGCGCCCGAAGACGATAACGCTAACAGCGACACTGAAACTAATGACGAGGAATAGATAAATTAAACGTTGAACTAATAATTAACAAAATGAAGAAAATACTTTTAGTTTTACTTTGTGCAGGAGTAGCATCCATTGCAAATGCACAAAAAAATGAAGTAACTGCTGCAAAAAGTGCCTGGGTGCTTCTTGCCAACAGTGGCGCCAAAACTTTGCCGGAAACGCTTAAAATGATTGAAGACGGCTTGGCGCATACCGATAAGGCAATTGCTCACGAGAAAACAAAAGAAAATGCTGAAGCATGGTCTTACCGTGCACTTCTTGCGTCGCGCGCCGCGCTGATAGATACGCTTGATTTCGCTAACTCCAAAGCAAAGCAGATTATCGCTGAAGAGGCCATTGAAAAAGCAACGACTTTTGATAAGAAAGGCGACGAGAAAGAGAACCTTCAGAACGCTAAGCTCAATATTGAGGACGCAGTAAGAAACCGAGGCGTTTTTGCTTATCGTAAAAAAGACCTCCCTACAGCACTTGAATCATTTAACGAGGTAACCAAGCGCAATCCGCAGGACACTTTTATGTTCGTAAATGCTGCAGTAATTGCGAGAGAGCTAAAAAACTATCCCGAGGTTGCGCGGAATTATAAGGCAGCCATAGCGCTTAATCACCCAGAGAGTAATATTCTGTATAAAGATCTCATTGGCATTCAGTTTAGAGAGCTCAAAGACAGTGCGGCTGCAATCGCCTTGATTCAGGAAGCGTCAGCTAAATATCCAGAAGACAGCGATCTGATCGGTATGGAAACTGATTACTATATGAAGAAAGGCGACATGGCAAAGTCTCAGGCGATGTTGACTAAGCTTATAGAAAAGAATCCCCAAAACGATACCTATCAGGTGATTATGGGCGACACTTACTTCAAACAGGCTACTGATATCCAAGATCAAAGGAATAAAGTTGATCCTAAGAAAGTGAAAGAATTTAATGAGCTTGGCGTACAAATGAAGAAGTTGTTAGATCAGTCGTTGCCTTATTATAAGGCGGCTGTAGCAATTAACCCAAAGAATGAGATAGCGCTGGATAAATTAAAGTCGATCTACTTCTTTAAGGATGACAAAGCCAATCTCGACGCGGTTCAAAAGCAAATAGATGCGTTGAAATAAGACGTTAAAACATCAGAATATAAAGAGGGACGTTATTCCCTCTTTTTTTTTAAATTTGTATTATGAGTAAGCTATCATTTCTTCAGATTCTGTTAATATCATTGTTCGCTTCGGTTACAGCATTCGGTCAGAGAAGCCAGGTTAAGATTGCGAGAAACAGTATAGGGAAATTACAGGTCGCCATTAACGCCAAGGAGGATGCTAAGAAGCAACTCAGCATACTAGGAGAGGGGATCAAGGCCAGTGAGGCGGCGCAGAATGATAGAAAAACAAAGAAGTGGCCGGAGACATGGGCAATTAAGGCTTATCTTAGTTCCTATATTTCTATCATAGATACAGACGAAGGCAACGCAGAACGTTATTATACGATCGCAAATGAGGCGATTGATTCTGCAAGACGACTCGATAAATTCCAAGCCAATTCCAGACTGATCGATGCGGCAATATATAACGTGAACATCAGGAAGCAGAATAAAGCGGCGGTTGCATTCTCAAATAATGACTTCTCTACGGCGTATAAAATGCTGAAAGAAGTCAGTGACTTTTTTCCGAAAGATACTGCGCTTGCTATTAATACAGCTATAGCCGCACAAAACGTGCAAGATTATGATAATGCGCTGGTATATTACAAACGAGCAAAGGAAAACGGCGTTCGCAATCCCTTGCTTTTCCAAAACCTGGCCAGAATTTACACCTCAAAATTTGAGAACGAGCTGGCTATCCGTACGTTAGAAGATGGACTCAGAATGAATCCACACGATCAGGGACTCACAAGTAATTATATCAATACTTTACTTGACAATGAGCGCTACGCAACGGCCATAAAAGTCATTGAATCCACGTTGAAAGCAGATACCAAAAATAAACTGCTGTACTTCCTTTACGGATACCTCCATCAGAATAACAAGAATTTCAGCACGGCGGAACTAGCATATAACAGAGCGCTTGAACTGGACGAAAATTATTTCGATGCCTTATACCAAATCGGTCTCGCATACATACAGTCTGCGAACGAAGCGCTTAAAACGTCGGCAGCTGATAAAAATCAACAATTTGCATCACTAATCAATCGCGCAGAAGTTTCTCTGTTGCAGGCGCATGAGATCAATCAAAACGACAGAGCTACCGTACAGTTGCTAATGGACATTTATTCCAGGAAAAATCGCCTAGACAGAGTGCAGGAGTTAAAGTCTAAGCTGGAAGAATTCTAAGCATAGCGGATACGTTAGTTAACATAATATAAATTATGGCCTAATAGTTATTAAAGACGTTCATGCTGAATCGCCCAATCCGTAGTATTCACGACTTTCTGCTTAGCACATACTTTGCAGACGGATTGCGGATTTCCTTTGGCGTGCTTTGCCCGCCGCTTATTCTCGCACAGTTTGGCATGCTGCAGTACGGCATCACATTATCACTGGGCGCGTTATGTGTGAGTATTACAGATTCGCCCGGACCAATCGTTCATCGTCGCAATGCGATGCTCGTAACTACGGGACTCATCACGATCATATCCGTAATCGTCGGGCTGACCAATAAAAACGATTACTTTATAGGTGCTGTGCTGACCCTGTGCAGTTTCGTATTTTCTATGTTTTTCCTGTATGGACTAAGAGCTGCATCTGTTGGCACGGCGGCGCTGATCGTCATGGTGTTGAGCATCGACGACGTGAGGCCCTGGCAAGACGTGCTATTTTATGCTTTATTGGTGTTTCTCGGTAGCATCTGGTATACCATGCTCAGCTACCTCTTTTATAAGCTACGACCATATCGGCTGGTTCAGCAGAGTTTGAGCGAGTGTATCCATGAAATTAGTGATTTCCTTCGCGCCAAAGCTAAATTTTACAGAGAAAATACGGACTACGACCAGGCCTACGCAGAACTTTTAAAACTTCAGGTCCAGGTACATGAAAAGCAGGATGCGGTTCGGGAAGTTCTATTTAAGACCCGCGAAATTGTGCGTGAATCGACTCCGGAAGGCCGGTTTTTATTGCTTGTATTTGTAGACATCGTTGACTTGTTTGAGCAGATCATGTCGACATATTACAACTACAAACGGCTGCATGAACAGTTCGATCCGTCCGGAATCCTCAGCCATTACGAAAAGGTTATTATAAAAATTGCGGACGAACTGGACGATATAGGATTTGCGCTCGTTGCCGGAAATACCCCTCACCTGCCCTCAGATCTTGATAAGGACGTCGAAATGCTAAAAGCTGAAATTGTAAAGCTTGAGACCGACAAGTCGGGTGCTAACTATACCACGCTCGGCATCATTGCCCTTAAAAATATTGAGGTCAATATTGAGAACATCCTGTCAAGGCTGAAAACCATAAATGGATATTTCAATAAAGCCAAAAAGAAGAGCCTAACAACACGCAATATAAATGTCGACAAGTTCGTGACCCGGCAAAGCTTCGATACGGATCTGCTCTGGGAAAACCTTACGTTCAGGTCATCAACCTTCCGGCACTCCTTACGTGTTGCTATCGTTATGCTGATCGGCTTTGTCGTTGCAAAATCATTAAACTTTTCTCATAGCTATTGGATACTCCTCACCATACTTGTGATCTCAAAACCTGGATTCAGTCTTACAAAACAACGCAATTATGAAAGACTGGTCGGCACAATCGCCGGATCATTTGCCGGCATGGGCATCCTTATATACATCCAGGATAAGAACGCCCTCTTTGCCATTCTGCTGATATGTATGATCGGATCTTATAGTTTTCAGCGCAAAAATTATGTGGTCAGCGTATTGTTTATGACGCCATATATCTTGGTACTCTTTGATTTCCTCGGTATCGGAGGCTTGTCTGCCGCGCGCGAACGTATCTACGACACCTTGATTGGCTCTGGCATTGCACTAATCGCCAGCTACTCCCTGTTTCCAAACTGGGAACACGAAAAACTAAAAGAAGCACTCCAGGAAACCCTGCAGGCCAATATGAAATATTTCGAAGAGGTTGTTTTATTGTATTCAGGTCCGCTGGGCGACCTCACCAATTATAAAGTGGCGCGCAAACAGGTTTACGTAACTACGGCCAACCTGGCCTCACTTTTTCAGCGGATGTTCTCAGAGCCAAAAAGCAAGCAGGTAATTATGAAAGAACTGCATCAATTTACCGCCCTAAACCATCAGCTGTCGTCCTATATCGCTACCTTGTCCCTGTATGTTAAAGAACACAACTTTACAGGGATTGATCTTGAAGAACTTAAGCCCGTCATCCAAAACACCCAATACCTCTTTAAACAGACTATCGAAATCCTGCAGCACAATACCGGGCAAGTAAACAATGTACCCTTAATCAGACGCTCAAGTAAAGATGGCGAAATTCAAACCGCTCAGATGGTCATATCTGAGCAGTTCGACCTGACGCAAAAAGTAGCTTACGATATTTATAAGCTATGCGAGCGCATCAAGTTGTAGCTTTTCTGTATTTGCAGGCCTGCCCTTTTTAAAGGCCTCTCTTGTTTTTAGGCCAAGTAACTCGAACATAGCCACATCATCAATAAAAGCAGGGTTTGGAGTAGTCAGCAATTTATCGCCCGCAAAAATCGAATTGGCACCAGCCATAAAACAAAACGCCTGTTCCAGCGTGCTCATCTCATTTCTGCCAGCCGATAGGCGAACAACAGAATTTGGCATTACGATACGCGCAGTCGCTATCATCCTCACCATATCCCATATCGGCACACGCGGCTGATCCTCGAGTGGCGTACCCTTTACAGGTACCAATGCGTTAACCGGAACAGATTCCGGATGAACATCCATGTTTGCCAGGGTATGCAACATTGACACCCTATCCTCCACAGTTTCACCCAATCCAATGATACCTCCGCTGCACACAGTCAGTTTCGCCTTACGCACATTTTTAATAGTGTTCAGACGATCATCATAAGTACGCGTAGAAATGATCCGCTTATAATCATCCTCAGACGTATCCAAATTATGGTTATACGCATACAACCCTGCATCGGCCAATCGCTGTGCCTGGCTTTCAGAAAGCATACCTAAGGTACAGCACACCTCCATGTCCATGTCATTAACCGCTTTCACCATCTCAATTACGCGGTCAAAATCCCGGTTATCACGAACCTCGCGCCATGCCGCACCCATGCACAACCTTGACGCACCACCCTCCTTAGCTTTAACAGCAGCACTCACCACCTGGCTCACCTGCATTAAAGGCTGAACCTGCAGATCAGTATGATAACGTGCCGCCTGCGGACAATAAGCACAGTCCTCCGCACATCCGCCAGTCTTAATGGATATCAACGAACTGATCTGCACTTCGTTATAGTCCTGATTTTCGCGATGAATGGTAGCTGCTTCATAAATCAAATCCAGCAGAGGCTTATGATATATAGACGATATCTCATCTTTCGTCCAGTCGTGTTTTGTGGGTTGCATATAAATAATTAGTTAAAGTAAAAGTTTGCTCGCCAAACCAAGCAGCAGCAAAAATCCGAAAACATCTGTAAAAGTTGTAATAATAATTGAAGAAGCAATGGCCGGATCAATCCCAATTCGCTTTAAAAACAAAGGAATGCCCGTACCCGTCACAGCCGCTATCATCAGATTGCCGATCATCGCAAAAAAGATTACCAGGCCGAGCATCGGATTTGCATCGAAATACAATGCGAAAATAAATACGATCAAGCCAGTTACGGCCCCGTTTATTAAACCTACGGTAAACTCCTTCAATACCGCGCGGTAAGCCTGATTGTCCGTTAAATCATAAAGGGAAATCCGCCGTACCGTAACAGCAAGCGCCTGGGTGGCCGCATTCCCGCCCATACCGGCAATAATGGTCATATAGGCCGATAGCACCGGTATGCGGTTAAGCGTTGGTTCATAATGCCTGATCACGCCGGAAGCAAGAAATGCAGTACCAAGGTTCACAATTAACCAGGGTAAGCGCGACTTCACAGCCTCCACCCAGTTACCCGACAGCTCCTCATCCTCAGAAACCCCGGATATCTTAAGGATATCCTCCGTGTTTTCTTCCTCCAGTACGTCAATCACATCATCAAAAGTTACCCTGCCCAGCAGCTTCATGTCACTGTCAAGCACCGGTATACTCGTGATGTTATATTGCGAAATCAGTCTCGCTACCTCCTCCTGGTCCGTATCCGGATGCACCCAGGCCACCTCTGCCCTTACAAGTTCCGTGATCTTTACATTGCCCTTGGATCTGATGATATCCTCCAGCGACACAACGCCCTGGAAAACATTGGCATCATCTATCACGTACACAGTATAAAACTCCTCAATTTCTTCACTTTGCCGGATGATCTCGTCGATAGCATCCTTCTTCATCATGTTCACATTAATACGGATAAACTCCGTATTCATCAAACCACCGGCCGTCTCATCGTCGTAGCTCAGCAGGTTCCGGATATGAGAAGCATCATCTTCGTCCAGTTCCTCCAGTATCTCCAGTTGTTCGTGCGCTTCCAGTTGAGACAGAATATCCGTCGCATCATCATAATCGAGCTCTTCAACCACCTCGGCACGCTTTTCCGGATCCATCTGCAACAATAGTTCCTCCGGATGCGCCTCTTCAGTCATTTCCGAAAGCACCTCGGAAGCCGTTTCTACAGGAAGTAAATTGATAATACGCTGCCTGTCATGGGGCTGCAGACTAGCGAAAAGAATGGCAATCTCCGAGGCATGATATTCAGCCAGAACAGCCGAAAGCTGCTCATCGCTGGCGCTTAAGGCAGCCTTTATCTTGGAGATATCACGCTTATCCAGTTCAAATGATTGCACGGCACTAAGGTAATAATAATAGCCCCTATTTAAACCATCCCTTTTTCCAGAAATATATAACCTGAACTACCGCAATAAACGCCATTACTGCAATCGTATACACGTAACCGTGGGCCTCATATAATTCCGGCATATTACCCGGAAGCTCCTTGCCGGTCGCCGGATCTACCCGGGCAAAATTCATCCCGTAAATGCCCGCTATAAAAGTCAGCGGAATAAAGATGGACGAAATAATCGTTAGCACCTTCATAATCTCGTTCATCCGGTTGCTAATGATCGATAGATACATATCAATATTACTCACCGAGATCTCCTTCAGCGAATCAACAATATCAATAAGCTGAATACAGTGATCGTAAGCATCCTTCACATAGGTCTTTGTCTGATTCGGGATCCTCGGACTGTCACTGCGTAGAATATCGTTCAATTTGTCGCGCTCCGGCCAAACCACCCGCCTTATCGAGATCAGGTTGCGCTTAATAGACTGCGTGTCGTACATCACCGAGCGATCCGGATTGGCAAACAAGCGGTCCTCGATAGCATCAAGGTCATCGCCCCACTTATTCAAAATCTGAAAATAATGGTCAATAATATTATCCATCAGCGCATACATCAGATAGCTGCTTCCTCCCGTACGTATATTTCCTTTGCCAGCCTTCAACCTGGATCTTATAGGATCAAGACAATCCTCATAACTTTCCTGAAAGGTGAATAAAATATGATCGAACAAAATGAACGACACCTGAACATTATCTACATCCTCATTTTCGTCGATATACAGCATCCGGCTAATCGCAAAATCATAGCTCTCATACTCTTCAAGCTTCGGACGCTGATAAGTGCGCGTAATATCCTCAAGAATGAGCTTATTAATATTGAAATTCAGGTTCAGTTCCTCAAACACCGCCTCAGAATCCAGACCCTTCACTTCCACCCAGAAATTATAGTTCCGGTCGGTCACACACTCATGCAAGCCCTCAAATCCTGCCAGTTCCGAAATCTCATAATGGTCGGCGTTATACTTATACAGCCTTACAACCGTCTTTAAAGCGTTCGGATCAATATAAACCAGACCCGGACTGGAACCGGCCTCCGGCAGCGAATATCGCTTACGCTTGTGGTGTTTGCGTCTTGGTTCCTTTGGCATAGATTACAGATAAGATTTAGACTGCGGTCCCTGGTTAAACAACAAGTCAACCACACTTAAGTTTGGCAGGAAGCCCTGTCGGTCGTCAAACACCTGGAAATAAGGCTTGGCAGTAAACCCTAGGCAATCCCTTTTTGGATGAATACGCTCCCTGAAATCCAGTTCGACAGGCAAATCATCTTTGTAGTCGTCCGTAAAACCGATCTGCATATCCTTCTTCAACTGTTTGAAAACCCATGTCAGCAATTCCAGGTTATAGTCAAACAGGAAAGAATATTCCCGCTCATAAAACTGTACAAACTCATCCTCATAAAACTCAAAATAGGCCGAGTTCCGGTAGCAACTCGTCAAGCTCTTCCAGTGCAGGCGCTGCCATCTGAAATCATTGCTGATCCGCACATCCTTTACCTTAGTATGAACCTTGGCACCCTTTATTACCGGAACAATCAAATCAAGCGCCCCATTTGGCGAATAAATCTGCGCCCTGTTCCGGTAAGTTTGCTTTACAAAATGCTCCTCCCGCTCCAGCAGCAGCTTTGGTTCAAAGGCTTTTAAAGCAGAAAAATAAGCAACCGGCGGAAGATAAAAAAGCGGGAATATAGCTGAACTTTGCATCTGATAAATTATGTTTGCATTCTCAATTCGCCAAAATAATGATAAAAAAAGGCTTTTCTTATACAGGCATATTTTTTTTGAAGCTTTTATCATTACTACCTTTCAGCATACTGTACATCATCTCCGATCTGCTCTTTGCCATACTATACTACATCTTTCGCTATCGCCGTAAGGTTGTACAAGAAAATCTTCGTAACTCCTTCCCCGACAAAACTGAGGCTCAATTGGCTGTAATCGAGAAAGCCTACTACCGGCACCTCGCCGATCTCATCATAGAGATTGTGAAACTCGACAGCATTACCGAAAAACAAATCCTGGAAAGAGTAAAATTTAAGAACCTCGAAGTCATAACCAACCTGCTTAACGATGGTAAAAGCGTGCTCGCCTGCACTGCTCATTATAGCAACTGGGAACTGGGCATGATGGCCTTCGGCATTTGCATACCTGCAAAGTCATACGTGATCTATAAGCCGCTTAACAATACAGCCTTCGATAAGTGGTTTTATAAGGTCAGAACGCGAACGGGCAACATATTTATCACCATGAGGCAAACCCTTCGGGCGGTTGCTGCCACCAAAAATGAAGTAACCGCATTCTGTTTTGCTGGCGATCAAACCCCTATTCGGGAAGAAGCCCGGCATTGGATCAATTTTCTTAACCAGCCTACCGCCGTCATCACCGGTATCGAAAAGATCGCATTGCAAACCGGCCGCATACCCATCTATCTCGATATGCAGCGCGTGCGCCGCGGATATTACGAAGTAGAATGTACGCTGATCCACAAGGAACTTGCCCCTCCCGGGACCACCGAATTTCCAATTACAGCAGCTACCTTTGCGCTGTTAGAAAACATTATACGTAAAAACCCGCCCTTCTGGCTTTGGAGCCACAGGCGATGGAAACACAAACCAATAGCCGAATGATGACAACCCCGAGTGTAGCCGTAGTGATCCTGAACTGGAACGGTCAGAAATTATTGCAGCAATTTCTGCCAGGCGTCGTCATGTCGCAGTACCCCGATCTGCAGCTTATTGTGGGCGATAATGCCTCTTCCGACGAGTCCGTCGCTTTCATTAAGGCCAACTATCCCCAAATCCGTATCATTGAAAACGACAGGAACTATGGATTTGCAGAGGGTTACAAAAGAGTGCTCAATCAGGTAGAGGCCGATTATTATGTGCTGCTCAATTCTGATGTCGAGGTGCCGCCCGACTGGATTCATCCGGTAATCAGATATATGGAACAGGACCCGCTTATGGCGGTCGCCCAGCCTAAAATCAAATGGCAGGTCAACAAAACCAAGTTCGAATACGCCGGTGCCGCCGGAGGCTATCTCGATCTGCACGGCTTCCCTTTCTGTCGCGGTCGGTTGTTCGACACGGTAGAAGCAGATTACGGGCAATATGACCAGGCATCCGAAATCTTCTGGGCAAGTGGTGCCGCTCTTTTCATCAAGAGTCGCTGCTGGAAGGAAGTTGGCGGTCTCGATCCCGATTTCTTTGCGCATATGGAGGAGATCGACCTGTGCTGGCGACTCAAAAACCTGGGTTATAAGATCGGGTACTGTCCCCATGCAGAAGTCTATCATGTTGGCGGCGGTACGCTCGACAGCAACAGCCCCTATAAAACCTATTTGAACTTCCGGAACAACCTGGTCATCATGCAAAAAAATCTCCCGCTAAACGATGCCTGGTCCAGGATATTCATTCGTATGTCGCTCGATTTCGTAGCATGGATACATTTCATGATTCAGGGTAAAGCCGATTTCGCCTTCGCCATCAATAAAGCGCACTGGCATTTTTTAACGAGCCTGAATCATAACGCCCGAAAAAGATCGGGCAAACAGATTCCTTTCCAGCAACATGGCGGACAATACCCGCACAGCATAGTTTATGCATATTTTATCGAAAAGATCAGGTTTTTTAGCCAGTTAAAGTGGTTTTAACAGACTTTCAATAGCAAGCCGGTAACCATCCAGACCAAAGCCTGTCAGCACTCCTTTACAATTTTTTCCCGTCAGCGACACATGCCGGTATTCCTCCCGCGCATAAATATTAGATACATGCACCTCAATCACAGGTGTATTTATTGCCGCAATCGCATCTGCCAAAGCCACCGAAGTGTGGGTATACCCTCCCGCGTTAATCACGATGCCGTCATAGGTAAAGCCCACTTCGTGCAACTTATTGATCAATTCACCTTCCACGTTGCTCTGAAAATAGTCAATTTGCATCACCGCGTACATGGCCCGCAACTGCTCCATATACGTTTCGAAACCAACGTCGCCATATATGCCCGGTTCACGGACGCCGAGCAGGTTAAGATTGGGACCGTTTATTATTTGTATCTTCATTGCCTCAAACATAAACTATAAAACTTACAGAATAAAATCTTTTTTGACGTGCAGATCGAAGCCTGTTTGCGACCTTATAAAAATTACCTGCGACTGGAACGCGGCTTGTCGGCCAACTCCATCGAGGCCTATCTGAGTGATGTACGTAAACTGGATCAGTACCTTCAGTCTGTTTCTAAAACTACTGATATAAAGTTAATTGATATCTACCATCTAAAGGAATTTATTACATGGATATCAGAACTCGGGATGCTTGCAAGCAGCCAGGCCAGGGTCATCTCCAGTATCAAATCCTTCTTTTCTTTCCTTGTGCTTGAGCAATTGATCATAGAAGATCCAAGTGAAGTCCTCGACGCACCGCGGATACCCCGCAAACTGCCTGACGTCCTCAACGTAGAAGAAATCAATGCACTCATAGCCGCTGTAGATGCATCTAAACCAGACGGTATGCGCAATAAAGCAATGCTTGAAATACTTTACGGATGTGGGCTGCGAGTATCAGAGCTCGTCAATTTGAAGCTGTCGCAGATATTTATCGAAGAGGGATTTATTAAGGTACTGGGAAAAGGCAACAAAGAACGTCTCGTACCCATAGGTAGTACAGCCCTTAAAATGCTGATGATATATCTTGAGGAAGTGCGTGTTCAGGTTAAAATTATCCCTGGGTATGCCGATTACGCCTTCCTGAGCCGTCGGGGTTCCGGACTCACCCGGGTATTTGTGTTTAAAGTCATCAAATCCCTGGCTGAAAAAATCGGGCTCAACAAGGCAATCAGTCCGCACACTTTCCGGCATTCCTTTGCTACACACCTTATAGAAGGCGGTGCCGATCTGCGGGCCATTCAGGAAATGCTCGGACATTCAAGCATCACTACAACGGAAATTTATATGCATCTCGACCGCGATTACCTTCGCTCGGTTGTTATGCAGTACCATCCAAGAAGTTAGCTCTTATCATTCTGTCGTTTCCCTGCATGTCTTGCTTTAGCTCAATGTTTGTAAAGCCTTTGGAAGAAAGCATTTGAACAGTTTCGATGCCATACCTGGCGTTGATCTCAAAAAACAGCAGACCACCTATCCTAAGACTAACTTTCGCAAAATCTGCGATCGCCTCATAAAACAACAATGGTCGTTCATCCGCAACAAACAAGGCCAGATGCGGCTCAAAGTCCAGTACATTCGCATGCATTTCAGCCTTTTCCGATCCACCAATATACGGGGGATTGCTTACAATAATGTCGTATTTATCCGCTGTGGAAAACGTTAATATGTCAGCTTGAACAAAATGCACATCCACCTCATTCAAAAGCGCATTATTGCCAGCCACCTCAAGTGCCTCTTCAGATATATCGAGTGCAGTTACAACCGCCTCAGGGATAAACTTCTTAAGTGAAACCGCAATGCAACCACTACCCGTGCCTATATCCAAAATCTGCAATCCTTTACGTGTATTGCACGACCGTATCACCCAGTCGACCAATTCTTCCGTCTCTGGCCGTGGTATAAGCACATTTTTATTCACCCTAAAAGTAAGTTCGAAAAAGCTCGCCTCGCCCAATACATATTGCAAGGGTTCCCCCGCTTTTAACCGCTCAAGAATTTTAATATAACCCTTATGTGCATCAGCGCTCAACAAATCATTGTGTGCCATTATAGCCTGCGACCGGCGCATGCCGGTAAGATGTTCAGTCACCAGATAAAACACTGAGCTAATTTCATCCCGATCATAGATGTTACTTAACTCATTAGTGAAAAATTGCAATAATTGCTTTAAATTCATGCGTTGCAAAAATAGTAAATCCAACATTAAACTTACTTTTGCTGAGATGACAAAAGAGCTATACATGCGTCGCTGCCTTGAGCTGGCAGAAATGGGCATCGGAAACGTAAGCCCAAATCCAATGGTAGGCTGTGTTATTGTGCATAACGATACCATTATCGGCGAAGGGTATCACGCCAGGTTTGGTGAAGCGCACGCGGAAGTCAACGCCATTAATGATGTCTTCAGGCTGCATGGCGAGCACGCGCCGCAACTGCTCCGCGAAGCTACGCTGTATGTCAACCTAGAACCCTGCGCGCATCACGGCAAAACACCACCCTGTGCAGACCTGCTCGTAAAGCACCAGATCAAAGAAGTCATCATAGGCAATAAAGATCCCTTCGCCGATGTCAACGGCAAAGGTATTGCACGCCTGCGCGATGCAGGTATTGCTGTAGAAACCGGCTTGCTCGAGCAGGAATGCAGTCAGCTCAACAGGCGCTTCTTCACCAGGATTACGCAGCACCGGCCCTATATTATTTTGAAATGGGCTACAACGGCCAACGGCTACTTTGCACCAAAAAACACCCTTCAGGAATGGATCAGCGGACCGCTTGCAAAAAAGCTGGTGCATAAGTGGCGTACAGAAGAAGACGCCATACTCATAGGCAAGCGTACTGCCATGGCCGATAATCCTCTGCTTACCACAAGGGAGTGGACAGGTAAAAATCCTGTGCGGATATTAATCGACCGCCAACTGCAGGTTTCAACCTCAAGCCATTTATTCAATGACCAGTCTAAAACGCTCATATTAAATGAGGTAAAGACAAAAACTGAGAATAACATATGTTATATCCAGATGGAAGACATGCAGAACTATCTGCCCCAGAAGATAGCCTTCCAGCTTTACCTGATGGATATACAGTCAGTTATCATAGAAGGCGGGGCAAACACCCTATGTCAGTTCATAAAAGCCGGACTATGGGATGAAGCGCGCGTGTTCACTTCAGCCACATCCTGGCAGGAAGGTGTGCGCTCACCGCAAGTAAACGGATTCATTGCCGAACAGCTGGATATCCATAACGACCGGCTTACCATCTATCAAAACCAACTGAATGCTGTACCTTTTCATTAGCGTCTGCTGCAGCGTAACCGTAGCGGTTATGTTGAAGCTCGCACGTCGATACAAAATCAATATCCCCCAAGCCGTTACGTGGAACTATTTCTTCGCTATCATCCTGGCCATTTTCTTTTTCCGACCGGAAGTACGGACCCTAAGTCCGTCTAACTTTTCGCTGGTCTACCTGGCTTTAGGAATCCTGCTCCCATCTATATTCTGGTTTTTGGCTGCGTCCGTCCGAAATATAGGCATCGTCAAAACCGACATCGCGCAGCGATTATCCCTGTTCATTCCTATCATAGCGGCCTATGTCGTCTTCCAGGAGCGTTTCAGTACGCTTAAGATTGTCGGGCTCTGCGTTGGCTTCCTTGCTATATTTTTTACACTCTACAAAAAATCGTCCGAACACAAAAGCGGACAAAGGTGGATATATCCGCTGATGGTTTTTATCGGGTTTGGAGTTATAGATACTCTCTTTAAGCGCGTTGCCCAGGTTCAAACCATACCCTACACCAGTTCACTCATCCTCATTTTTGGCCTGGCTTTCATCCTTTCCCTTTGCGCAATTATGTACCTGAGGCTAGTCAGAAAGCAGCGTTTGCAAATGGTCAATTTCGTCTGCGGATGCATCCTTGGCTTCTTCAACTTTTTCAACATCCTGTTTTACCTCAAGGCACATCAGGCCATGGCCGATAATCCCTCCACCGTATTTGCCGCCATGAACATGGGCGTTATCATTGCCGGAACCCTCGTCGGGATCTTCCTCTTCAAAGAGAAACTAAACCGGCTGAATTATCTGGGACTTACCTTCGCGCTCTGCGCCATCATCCTGATCGCCATAGCCCAGAAATACCAGATCTGACATGTTATTCGACGATACCTACAAAACCATAGCTCAGTCGGCCGAAGGGCTCTTTAAGGACAAAGGCAGTAAATTTATTGCTTATGCCTATCCCATTTCGTCCGACGAGCAGGTGAAGACTATCCTGCAGCAACTTCGTGCTGAACACCCTAAAGCGCGACATCACTGCTGGGCCCTGCGGCTCACGCCGGATAAAAGTGTGTTCCGGTTGCAGGACGACGGAGAACCTTCGGGAACAGGCGGTCGTCCCATCCTGAACGCTATCCTCAGTGCAGATCTCACCAATATACTTATTGTCGTGGTACGCTATTTTGGCGGCACGCTGCTTGGCGTACCCGGACTCATCAACGCCTATCGCACCGCTGCTGCCGATGCTATTTCCGCCGCTCAGGTCATCGAAAAGACGGTCAACGACATCTACGAGATCACCTTCGATTACCTGGTCATGAACGACGTTATGAAGCTCATCAAGGACCAGCAGCTTAACGTCATTTTCCAAAGCTTCGACAGCACCAGCACCATGCGGTTTGAAGTGCGGAAGAGTCAGGTAAACGTTGTGGCCGACCGGCTGCGCAACATACAAGGTCTTGAGGCCAAATACCTGTATACCGGCTAAAGCAACGGCATCATCCACTGTCAGTTTCCTTGTCAAAAACCACAATTCCCAAACAAAAACCGGGTATTGATGTTGAATATTCAGCGAGAAGAGCAAAGTTATTCAACATAAAATGAGCACATCTATGTTTACCAAACTGAAAGACAAAGCAACCTTAGCCCTTGGAGGCTCTATATTAAGAAGATACGAAGCAGAAGAGCTCAATGCCGGAAAACGCTTGATCTCCGTCATCGCTGGCGCATACATATTGCAGCGCGGAATCAAAGCACTCAAGACCCGTCCTGTTATCGGGGCCGAAGAAATAATTCTGGGCGGCATGCTGCTGTTCAGTGCAGCAAGCGGACTAAACAAAAAAATAACGAGGCGACCAGTCGAACCCTCCGATTTTCGTCGTAATCAGATACAAGGTAACGACCCTGCATCCGGCGTTCCTGCATTTGTCTAGCCTCTGCAATAATCGCAACACCTATGAAAAACAAGACAGCGCCTGTCCGCATTGCGGATGGGCGTTTTCAATTAGTGAGCCCTCGTCTTAGTATTTTAAACACCAGATTGCTATCTTTGCGCAAAATTCCCTAACGCTCCCTGTCTTGAAAATCAATCAGCTATGCGAGAAACAGTCATCCGGTACAATTATTTTAAACTTGCCCTGGCATCCATTATTGTCGGTCTTTTTGCCTGCCTCCTTGCCGATTCGCTAAAATATATCACCGAATACTATCAGCATCTTATCTTCAACCGGGCCAAGAGCATCCCCTATCTTTTCGTCTTACTGCCCTCCATCGGCATCACGCTCATATACTTCCTTCGCAAGTACCTTTTTAAGGGTAAGCAGAACAAGGGAATCAAAGAAATATACCAGACCATATCCAACCGTAAAAACCAATTGCCCGCATTCAAAATTCCGTCCCACTATTTCAATGGATTCCTAACGGTCATCTTCGGCGGGTCTACAGGTATAGAGGTTTCCACTGTCGTATCCACTGCCACCATCGGTGCAATGGCCCATAAGCGGGAAAACATTGCCAACTTATACAAAACCGAACTGGTCTGTGCAGGTGTGGCGGCCGGAGTCGCTACCTTATTTGGAAGCCCCCTCGCCGGAATGCTCTTCGCGGTCGAAGTCATCTCCAGGAAAGTCACCAAAACCGTATTATTAAGCACCGCATGCGCTTCGCTCATTGCCTGGCTGTTCATGTTCCTGCTCCGTGGTGAAGCCATGTTTCACTTCAGCATATCCGAATGGAAGCCTGCTGCCCTGCCTTTCTTCATCCTGCTTAGTTTGCTGGCCGCCTGCCTGGCTGTGTATTTCACGCGGACCGTCATCTTTATCAAAGCCCGTTTTTCAAAGATATCGAGCAACTTTATCCGGGTGAACGCAGGCGCGGTACTGGTCGGACTAGCCATCTTTCACTTTCCGCAATTGTATGGCGATAGTTACCATGCCATCCCCGGATTAATGAAGCAGCTTCAAAGCAATAACTATACCTCGATGCTTCCCCTATTGCTGGCTGCTATTGTGCTGCTTAAGCCGCTGGTCGCATCGCTCACCCTTGGTGCTGGGGGCGACGGCGGAGTGTTTGCGCCAAGCATAGTAGCCGGCGCCTTTCTGGGTATGCTCACGGCCACAGTGTGCAACCACTTTTTCGGCACCGAGCTGGTGGTAGTCAACTTCGCCCTTGTAGGTGCCGCTGCTGTACTTAGTGCCGCAATCCATGCACCCTTCACCGCCATAGCTTTGGCCTGCAGTATGGTCCTTGGCGGCTACATGCTGATTATCCCCATCCTGCTAGCCTGCTTCCTATCCAGCTATCTCGCTAAATACCTCTGTAGCTACAACGTCTACACCTATAAAGAACAAAAAGCCGTATAAACACAAAGCGAGGGTAAACCCTCGCTATTTTTTTGCAATCCGTCTAAAATTAAATGTCTTTGAGAGAGCCTCAGCGCTTTTGTTGCGCAGCTTCAAAAGATGCAGCTCCCGAAAAGAGATTTAATTAAGTACAACATGCTTACTTTTTGACTTTCCCCGTCATAAAAAACTTCAACTTGCCCCCATTCATAATGTCAGCATGCTTAAGCTTCCAGTCCGTAACAGGCTTATCATTCAGCAATACCTTAGACACATAAACATTCTTGTCGCTCTGGCCAACAGCCTCAATCTCAAGCGTCTTACCGTTCTCTAAAGTCAGCACCGCGTTTTTTACGGCCGGACTGCCAATCGCATATTCATCAGAACCTGGCGCTACAGGATAAAAACCCAGAGAAGAAAACATATACCAGGCACTCATCTGACCGCAGTCGTCATTACCACCTAAGCCATCAGGCGTCGGCTTGTACTGCATCTTCAGGATCATACGTACCCGTTCCTGAGTCTTCCATGGCTGTCCCACCCAGTTATACAAGTACGCCACATGGTGCGCCGGCTCATTACCATGCACATAGCCCCCTATAATCCCCTCACGGGTAATATCCTCCGTGTCCGCAAAAAACTCATCAGGAAGATGCATGGTAAACAACGAATCCAGCCGGGAAGCTACTCGCTTCGCACCACCCATCTTCGCGATCAATCCAGCCGGATCATGAGGTACAAAGAAGCTGTAATTCCAGGTATTGCCCTCAATAAAACCCTGACCGTGCGTGCTCAGTGCGTCAAAATCCTTTTTAAAACTACCATCGGCAAGTTTAGGCCGCATAAAACCTATCGACGGATCAAAATTATTCACCCAGTTGCCAGAGCGCTTCATAAATTCATTATAAACCGACTGCTTACCGAGTTTCTTTGCAATCTGCGCAATGCACCAGTCATCATAAGCATACTCCAGCGTATTCGAAACAGAAGTAACATTACGCTCTGCAGGGATATAGCCCAGATCAATATAGTCACCTATGCCCTCATAATTCCTGTGATTAGCCGTTACAATACAAGCCTCAAGCGCTTTTTCCGCATCACCATCGTACACGCCTTTGATAATCGCATCCGCCAAAACCGACACACTATGATAACCGCTCATACACCAGTTGTCGTTCGCGTAGTGCGACCAGATCGGGAGCATCTTCAAAGAATTTTGCTCATAATGGGCCATCATCGACTTCACAATATCATTATTGCGTGAAGGCTGCATGATATTGAAAAAGGGATGCAGAGCCCGGTAGGTATCCCAGAGTGAAAACGTTGTATAGTTTACAAATCCGTTCGCCTTATGTACGTTCTGATCCAAACCCTTATACTCACCGTTCACATCACTATAATTTGTAGGGTTCACAAAAGCGTGATACATCGCTGTATAAAAGTTGATCTTGTCATTCTCAGACGCACCGATTTTTATCTTGTTCAGCTCCTTATTCCAATCCTGCTGCGCCTGAGCCTTTACCTGCTCAAAATCCCAGCCCGGAATCTCAGCACGCATGTTTTCCAGTGCATTGGCCTGGCTCACGGGCGATAGCGCGAACTTGATTTTCACCTTCTCCCCCTCATCCGTTGCAAAGTCAAAGTACATCCTGATTCGCTTTCCGGCGATCTCAGGGTGGTTCTTTGTCTGATCAAACTTGCGCCAGAAGCCACGGTAAACCGGTGCCGGCTCAAAATTCTTTTGTCCGTATTCTCTAAAAGGCTTCGAGAACGACATCGCAAAGTAAACCGTCCGCGTCCGCGCCCAACCGTTCGTTTGCCGGTAACCTGTAATCAGCGTATCATTCACCACCCGCACATACGTCCAAACCGTCTTGTCCTCATAATTATAAATACCCGACATCAGGTCGAGGATAATATGCGAGTCATCCGATTTAGGGAAAGTATACTGATGCATACCCACGCGATTAGTCGCCGTCAGCTCCGCCAGAATATTATGATCGTCAAGCTTAACCTTATAATAGCCCGCTTCTGCCACCTCATTGGCATGAGAAAAAGCCGAACGGAAGCCCGATCTAGGATCAGACGCCACACCCGGATTCATTTGCAGCTTGCCCTGCGTCGGCATAATCAGGAAATCACCAAGATCAGAGTGCCCCGTTCCGCTAAAATGCGTGTGACTAAAACCTACAATCGTCTTATCTTCATATTTATAGCCTGCACAATACTTATACACCTCACCGTTATACTTACCGTTTACCGCATACGGAATAGTGTCCGTATCCGGACTCAGTTGTACCGCGCCGAACGGGACCGTAGCGCCCGGGTATGTATGCCCCATCTTTTCCGTTCCAATAATAGGTTTAACGTATTTAACCAGAGCCTGTTGGGCGTCAGCCAGACCAGGAACCAGCAGCAAACCAAAAAATAGAATTTTCTTCATAAAAGATACCGTGTTTTATGCTGTCTAATATAGAAAAATAATTCCACACGCCCGCTTCGTTGCCGCTTCCCCCGGGGTACTATGCCTTAATATAAACATTACACAAGACAACGAGTTTCAGCTTATCATAGACTTTTGTGTTAAAATAAGATAATATTAATAGTCTTATTATTACATTTGTGTAGAAAATACTCAAATAATGAAAGTATCATCTGTTATTCCGACACCTAAGATTATAGAAAGGCTCCAATTTGAAAATCCCTGGTGGATATCCAAGGTGATCCATCCCGCTTACAGTTCGATGTCAAGGCGGCTGTACTTCGAGCTTTTTTACCCTTACGTAAAAGAAACGGATGTAAGGCGTGCCGTTGTTCTGATGGGACCTCGTAGGGTCGGAAAAACCGTGATGATGTTTCACGCCATATCACAGCTTATCGATGACGGGATCAATCCCCAGCGAATATTTTTTATAGGAATTGACAACCCGATATACATGAACCTGGGGCTTGAAGATATTCTTTTACTCTGCCGCGACGCGTTGAAATTGGCGGACTTGCACGGATGCTATGTTTTTTTCGATGAGATTCAGTACTTAAAAGACTGGGAACGTCATTTAAAAGTATTGGTCGATACTTACCCCGATTGTAAATTTATTGTATCGGGCTCGGCCGCCGCTGCCTTGAAATGGCACAGTTCAGAAAGCGGAGCTGGCAGGTTTACCGACTTCATGTTGCCACCGCTCACATTTCAGGAATACATCCACCTGAAAGGCATGGCGCACCTGTTAAACAAAGGAACCCTTACATACTCCGGGAAAACCGCTCCTTTCACAGTAACGCACGATATCAAAGTATTGAATAAGGAATTTGTCAACTATCTTAATTTTGGCGGGTACCCGGAAGTTGTCTTGTCCGAAAAGATACAAGACGATATGGGCCGCTATGTTAAGAATGACATTGTAGATAAAGTACTGTTACGCGACTTGCCTAGTCTATACGGAATCAAGGACGTTCAGGAACTGAACAGGTTTTTCAGTTACATTGCTTACAATACCGGAAACGAGTTCTCCTTCGAAAAGCTGTCAAAAGAAAGCGGTATTGTGAAAGAAACGATCAAGCGATACTTAGAATATCTTGAAGCAGCATTTTTGATTAAAGTCCTGAATAAGGTCGACATAAACGCCAAGCGATTAAAGCGGATAACAAGTTTTAAGGTTTACCTCACAAATCCCTCCCTTCGCACAGCGCTGTTCTCTCCAATATCCGACAGTGACCCCGAAATGGGGAACCTTGTCGAGACCGCGCTGCTATCACAATGGATGCACCGGGAGAAACTGGATTTAGCCTATGGGCGTTGGAAGGCAGGAAGATCCGAAGGAGAGGTTGACCTCGTGTTATTGGACGACAAAAGATTTAAGCCACTTTGGGGCGTAGAAATTAAATGGAGCAATCGTTATTTCGATAAACCACAAGAGTTGAGTAGTTTGGTTCAATTTTGCGAAACTAATCAGTTCAATGCAGCATTGGTCACCACAATCGATAAAGAAGGCGTCCGGGAAATCGGAAATATTGCCCTTACTTTCATACCCGCGGCATTATACGCATATCATATCGGAGTAGTTACCCTTCAGAAGAAAGCTCAGCAAAGCTCAATCTGATATTTACGCTAGCCTGACCCCAATATTTAAATAAACCCCAAATAAACACTATTTTTGCAGGTGAAATTGGAGTTGTTTTCAATTTAATCACCGGCCTTTGAACCCGGGTAGATCGCAACATGAGTAAAAGAGGAAGAATATTAGTCGCCATGAGTGGCGGCGTCGACAGTTCAGTAGCATCTGTAATGCTGCACGAACAAGGATACGAGGTTATCGGCCTTACCATGAAAACATGGGATTACGCCACCTCAGGCAGCAACAGTAAAGAAACCGGCTGCTGCAGTCTCGATAGCATCAATGATGCCCGCGCACTGGCGGTTAACTATGGCTTCCCTCATTATATACTGGATATACGCGACGAATTTGGCGATTTCGTGATCGACAACTTCGTAGACGAATACCTCGCCGGACGCACCCCTAACCCCTGTGTTTTGTGCAATACCCACATCAAGTGGGAGGCATTGCTGAAGCGTGCCAATAAGCTCGATTGTGAGTTCATCGCAACTGGCCACTATGCAAATATCCGCTTGCAAGACAACGGTCGCTACGTCATTTCCAAAGGAAAAGACGAAAACAAAGATCAATCCTACGTACTCTGGGGTGTTTCCCAGGAAAACCTGGCGCGTACCCAGTTCCCCTTAGGATCCTTTACCAAAGCCGAGATCAGGCAAATGGCATTGGATATGGGACAGGAAGAACTCGCCAAAAAAAGCGAAAGCTACGAAATATGCTTTGTACCAGATAACGACTACCGGGCCTTCCTTCGTCATAAAGTGGAGGACCTCGACGAGCGCGTTGGCCCGGGCAACTTTGTCCTGAGCAACGGCAAAGTGGTAGGTCAGCATAAAGGCTACCCATTCTATACCATTGGTCAGCGAAAAGGCCTGGGTATAGCCCTTGGCGAACCGATGTTCGTTACCCGAATCCTCCCCGAAAGCAATACCGTTATGCTGGGCCGGGCGGATGAGCTTGAGCGTGGAGAAGCCATGGTGCGCAACCTGAACCTGGTAAAATACGAAAGCATTGAGGAACCTATGGACAACGTGGTTACCAAGATCCGCTATAAAGATGCCGGTACACTAAGCACCATCGTACAGGAAAAAGATAAGATGCGCGTGGTCTTCGATCACAACGTTTCTGCCATCGCACCCGGACAATCGGCCGTATTCTACGAAGGCAACGATCTGCTCGGCGGCGGCTTCTTGTGTTAATCCCAGGTGCCTTGACTATAACTGTGCAGCGTTAACGCGGCTTCTTCTCGCAAAACGTTTGTAGCTAGGTAGCTGCCTCCCACTCTACAACAGTGTGTCGTGGCAGATAACCAAAATCGATCAGGTCAGTAGCCCGGTTAACCTTTTTCGTGTTTCCTTCCTGCATCAGGATCACCCTAGATGATATTTCGAGTACGTTGCGGTAATCATGGTCGGTAACCACAATCCCCTTACCACTTGCACTCCGGATAATATCTTTCACAATTTCCACATGCAGGGGAGCCAAACCATTAAAAGGTTCATCTAAAAGCACGTACTTCGCATCCGAGTGCAGGAGCAGCAAAATCTCTATAATGCGTTTCTCGCCGCCCGACAAATCTCCGGGCAAACGTCTCAAAAAAGGTTGAACATGAATGCTTTGTCGAAGTACATCGGCGTTCCGACTGCTGCAAAAGCAACGTAATATACTTTCTATACTTATGTGGCTGGGCAAAAAGCTGTCCTGCGGCAGGTAACGCATTAACCGGCGTGAGCCGAACGAATCAGCAACCCGGAGGTTGTCTATAGAAATGTATTTATAATCCGCCGATAGCGTCCCAGATATAATCTTAAGTAAAGTCGACTTTCCCGAGCCGTTTCGACCTAGAAGTCCAACAGTCTCACCAATCTGGCAAGACAGGAACACATCATTCAGCACAAAGCGCCCGCGGAATTGTTTCCTCACACTGTCAACATGCAAACCAGAACTCATAAAGCGAAAAATATTGCCGCCATCACCATGCCTACCAAAAGCGTGCTTAACCATAACAACCGCCTCGAGAGGCCCATGTTATGGTAAAACAAATACTCATTTTTGTATGTCCAGTCGTATACCAGAAGATGCGCAGTAGGCATCAGCAACAACATTCCCAGTCCTGTACCGGCCATCACGCGCGACCAGCCCATCATAAAAAAAGAAAGCAGGAAAGATAAAAGAAATGCCGGCAACACCAGCCGACGTTGAAAATACCAAAGGGCGCTAATTATTTGCATCTTGCTGAGCTCTAGTTAATGTCCCTCAAAATAAATATATTTGATCAATCAACCTAACGCAATCAACAAACGCTAACCGAAAAATCATATGTTCAGCTTCTTTAGTATCTTCCCCTACCTGTATTTCGCTGCCATGATCGGCGCCGCCATTTATTTCTTCTGGATTATAAACGATATCCGTAAATCCAGCAGGAAGCGCAACGCCATCCTGAAAGATATCTGTGACGAAATGAAAAGGGACAAAGGTTCCGGCGTTTAAACCAAAATCTCCGGCTCATGGCGCACCGGGAAGTTCAGCGAGCGGGCAATAAAACAAAACTCATTTGCTTTCTTGTGAAGTTCCCCGGCTTTCCCAAGCATATCTGCGTTCGCCACCTTAACTTTCGGTTTCAAAACGATCTCTTTGAAAGCACCTGAACCGTCAGAATTTTCGAGCATTAACCCACTGGCTTCGTCACGGTATTCCAGCACAATAATACCTGCTTCAGCACAGAGATGTAAATACCAGAGCATGTGACATGACGAAACCGACGAAAGCAACAGCTCCTCCGGATTGTACCTTTTTGCATCACCCCTGAAAGCCGAATCGGAAGAACATTCAATAGCAGGCCGGCCCGGTGCCTGAATCAGGTGATCTCGCTTGTATGAGGTATAATTGAAGGTTCCGCTGCCTAGATTGCCCGTCCATTCCACTGTCGCCTGGTACTGATGTTTCTTCTCCATGATTTCAAGATTTGGTTACCTAAAATAACATTATACGGCCAAAAAAGCAAAAAGGGAACGCTAAAGCGTTCCCTTTTTATTTACGGTGCACCAAAAATTCAGTGCATCACTTGTGTTAAATATTTTTCACAACACTCTGGTCGAGCGGCTTTACTTTAGAGCGGTATCGGTGTATTAATTTACCGTTCTCGTCGATGAGGAATTTCTCGAAATTCCAGTTGATATCGCCTTTGAAATCAGGGTTTTCAGCTGTGGTAAGATACTTGAACAGCGGAGTGATGTCATCGCCTTTCACGCTGCTTTTTTCGGCCATCAGAAATGACACATCAAACTTGCTCGAGCAAAACTCCTTGATCTCGCTGTTGGTAGCCAGTTCCTGTCCCCCAAAATTTCCCGCAGGAAAACCAATAACAACCAGCTTTTTACCATACTGCTTATGTAGTTTCTCAAGCTCTTCATACTGCGGCGTAAAACCGCATTTCGAGGCAGTGTTCACGATCATGATTTTCTTGCCTTTAAATTTAGACAGGCTGATCTTTTTGCCATCGATACTGGTAAATGAAAAATCGTGTACGCTTTTTGCCGGCGGCGTAAAAAGCAGGCTCAGCATAATCAATAATGTAGTCATAAATATGGTTTTTTTATTAGACGAATATACACACAAAAATATTGCCTGAATAATAGAAAAGTCTGGCAACCCACTGGCTATTGCGTAAGTAAATTAAACTGCTTTTAGTCTGGTATTAGACTGCTATTAGACTGGTATCAGTCTGCTTAAACCAGTATAAAAGCTGTTTTATACATGTATAATATCAGTTGATAACGAGTGTAAAATACTTACGCAATGGCTTGGCATTTTCGGTTATTTTTCTTTATTATTGTTTAAACGTTTATTAAATATTAAAAAATAAAATTATGGCTAGACTAAAAAATGGTCCTTATGGCTTCCTGATGGGGCTACTGGGCAACATCGTGAACTATGTAAGACGCGGGGAAAATGTCGCAAGAATGCGTCCCCGAAAAACGGCAAAGCGCAGGAAGAAAGCAACGGGCAAACTTGCCGACTCTCAGGCAAGGTTTCGTATGGCTCAGAAGTATGTGAGTCCGCTGAAGGACTTTGTGTGCTACAGCTTCCACCCTGCTACAAAAGGTACTACAAAGATTCCGCAGAATGCGGCGACGAGCCTGTTCAGGGAACACGCCATTATGGGCGAACATCCTAACCTGTGGATCGATTACAGCAGGGTGATTGTCAGTGAGGGTAATCTTCCTGAACCACAAAATGCTGCGGTATCTTTCGAGGACAACGTGCTTACTTTCACCTGGGATGTGGAAGCTAGCTTGTCTTATGCCCGCAAGAGCGATCAGGTCATGGTACTCGCTTATTTGCCAGATACCATGAGGGCTTTTTTCATTGTAGGCGGTGCCCGGCGCACGGCGGGTACAGAGCAGCTGCAAATTGATCCGAGAATGCCGAAACCATGGCATACGGCTGACACGGTGGTGGAAACTTATGTGGCTTTCATATCCAACGACAGGCAGCGGGTGTCCGACAGTGTGTATTGCGGACAAATTTCCCTTTAACTGATTGAGCATGAAAAACGACAACGACAGACTTGTACAGGTGTTTTCTGGTGACGTATGGAAGGCGAAAATGATCGAAAGCATGTTTCTGGAACATGATTTACCGTGTATGGTCAAGAATGAACATATGAGTTCCATTGAATCACCGGCCGTTAGCGCCGGTGGTTTCAATGCTGCCGAGGTGTGGGTTGGTCCGGAAAACGAGGAACTTGCGCGTCAGCTTATCGATGAATTTTTTAGCTAGCCTATGATATACCTGAGCCGTTTCTACCTGTTTGCAGTATTGCAATTGATGTTTTGTGTGGCCGCCTTTGCACAGTCGGCCCCCGATACCTCGGGTAGTGAGAACTCAAGTATTAACGAGGCGATGTTGCTTAAAGAGGAGCAGCAGCGACGGATAGATTCGCTGGTGAAGGTGCAGCTTAGAAAAGAGCTTACGGAGGCGTCTGGCAATGCCGGCCGCACGCGGGAACTTGAAGCTAAGCTGCGGCAGATAGCTGTGGATGACTCGCTTAGGGCCATCGCGCAGCGGGAAAAGCTTAGGTCGCTGAAGAAAACAACAAGGGGATTTCCAGTACGCCTGAACCAGGATACGTTGTTTTTCGTGTTTACGCGTACCGGATCTTTCAACCCGGAAGAAAGGGCCCGGGCTGTGTCGGCCAAAGTGAGGGAGCTGTATGAAGATCCGTTCTACAGCCCTGATTCCTTAGTCGCCGCCGAAAATGAAGGAAGCTATGACTTGATTTTTAAGCCGGATAAGGTCGTGATTAGCATCGGCAACCTCGACGGACTGTGGTTTGATAAGACTAACGCGGAGCTTGCCCGGGAATACCTGACGATCATCAAGAAATCGGTAGCCCGCGAAAGGGAAATGCATAGTATTGCCAACCTGCTGAAACGCATTAGTCTGGTGGCGCTGGTGATTGCTTTGCTTGTCGCGGTGGTGTGGGTCATCAACAAGCTGTTTAACCGCACGGCGCTCTTTATATCGGCTAATAAGGAACGATATGTAACTGCGCTCAGGCTTAAAAATACCAAGATCGTGACGCCTGATCATCTGGAAAGTATATTTCTGAAGGCAAATACGGTACTTAGAATCGTCGTGGTGGTTCTGGCGGTATATCTCTCGCTCCCGCTGCTGTTCAGTATTTTTCCGGAGACGGAGAGTTGGACCGCTACCCTGCTCAATTGGGTACTTACTCCACTGCGCTCGGCGGTAAGTTCGGTTATGGATTACCTGCCCAATCTGTTTAAGATCGTGGTCATCTACCTCATTTTCCGGTACCTGATCAAGGGTATTCAATATGTGTTCAGGGAGGTAAAACGGGGTAATATCGTGTTCAGAGGTTTTCATTCCGACTGGGCTATGCCAACATTCAACATACTGAAGTTCATTATGTATGCTTTTATGCTGGTGCTTATCTTTCCTTTCCTGCCGGGTTATAGCTCTCCGGCGTTTCAAGGGGTATCGGTCTTTCTTGGGGTACTGATCTCGCTGGGCTCTTCCAATGCGATTACGAATATAGTGGCTGGTTTGGTTATTACCTATATGCGGCCGTTCAGGGTGGGCGACCGGGTGAAGATTGGTGATGTAACCGGCGATGTGGTGGAAAAGACCATGCTGGTGACGCGCATCCGTACCATCAAGAATGAGGATATTACGGTCCCGAACTCTACCGTGCTTTCAAGTTCTACGGTCAACTATTCGAGTCAGACGAAAAACGAGCGGCAGGGACTTATCATTCACTACACGGTAACGGTGGGGTATGATGTGCCCTGGCAGCGGGTGTACGAATTGCTGATTCAGGCGGCCCTTAAAACGGTCCATGTTTTGGAGGATCCGAAGCCGTTTGTGCTGCAGACGAGTCTTGATGATTTTTATATTGCATACCAGATCAATGCTTATACTAAAGAGCCTAACAGACAGGCGGTAATCTATAGTAATCTGCTCGAAAACATCCAGGACCAGTTCAAAGACGCAGGCCTCGAACTGATGTCGCCCAACTACCATGTGGTGCGTGATGGCGGCAAGGAATAGCGGATTATTTTATTATAAAATTCCGATCTGATTTTGATATTCGGCTTAATTATAGCTTTATTTGCAGAAAATCGGTCTGAATGGTCAAAAATCTGTTAATCGTCGAGTCTCCTGCAAAAGCCAAAACCATCGAAGGATATCTGGGTAAGGATTTCCTTGTTAAGTCTAGTTACGGACATATCCGGGATCTGGTTAAGGGTGATATGGCTATCGACATTGACAATAATTTTGCGCAGACTTACGAGGTACCTGCAGACAAGAAGCAGGTGGTGGCTGAGCTGAAAAAACTGGCTAAGCAAGCAGAGATGGTCTGGCTCGCATCCGATGAGGACCGCGAGGGAGAAGCGATTTCATGGCACCTGTTCGAGACGCTTGGCCTGAAAGAAGATAAGACGAAACGGATCGTTTTTCACGAGATCACTAAACCGGCTATACTTAAAGCTATCGAGGCGCCGAGACGCATCGATTATAACCTGGTGCATGCGCAGCAGGCCCGGAGGGTGCTCGACAGGCTGGTGGGTTTTGAGCTTTCGCCGGTGTTGTGGAAGAAGGTGAAGCCTTCTTTGTCGGCCGGAAGGGTGCAATCGGTAGCCGTAAGGCTTATTGTAGATCGCGAACGCGAGGTTAATAAGTTTAACGCTGTGGCGGCTTTCAAGATCACGGCAGAATTCTCTACCGGCAATGGTCGCGAGCTGGTTAAGGCTGAACTTCCGCACCGCTTTGGTACCGAGGCAGAGGCAGAAAGTTTTCTGAAGGATTGCATGAACGCTTCGTTTTCGGTGTCGTCATTGGAGACTAAGCCTGCCAAACGCAATCCGGCAGCGCCGTTTACAACCTCTACCCTGCAGCAGGAAGCTGCCCGGAAGCTGGGTTATTCGGTTTCCCGTACCATGCAGATCGCGCAGCGCTTGTACGAAAGCGGGCGCATTACCTATATGAGGACGGACTCTGTGAATTTATCGGAGACTGCGCTTCAGGCTGCAGCGGCGGAAATTAATTCGGCCTGGGGAGAAAAATATCATCAGCGAAGGGTATATAAGACCAAGTCGGCCGGTGCACAGGAAGCGCATGAGGCTATTCGTCCTACCTACTTTAATCAGCATACTGTGCCGGGCGACAGCTCTGAGCAGCGTTTATATGAATTGATCTGGAAGCGTTCTATCGCCTCGCAGATGAGTGAAGCGCTTTTTGAGAAAACCACAGCGCAGATTGGAATCAGCACCCGCGGTGAACATCTGGTTGCCGAGGGCGAAGTGCTTAAGTTTGACGGATTCCTAAAAGTGTACCTGGAATCGTCGGACGACGATGATGCAGACGACAGCGAAAAAGCTGGTTTGCTGCCGCCGCTCACACGCGGACAGGCGCTTACGCTGAATGAAATGCTGGCTACGGAACGTTTTTCGCGTCCGCCTGCTCGATATACGGAAGCTAGTCTGGTAAAGAAACTTGAAGAGCTGGGTATAGGCCGGCCTTCCACCTATGCGCCTACCATATCCACTATTCAGAACCGCGGTTATGTGGTTAAGGAAGACCGGGACGGAAAGCAGCGCAGTTTTACTTGCATCAGGTTGCATAAAGGTGCTGTAAATAAGCAAACTAAGACAGAAATAACCGGAGCCGAAAAAGCTAAATTATTCCCTACCGACATTGGTGAGGTGGTGAACGATTTCCTGGTGGAGCATTTTAAGGGTATTGTGGATTTCAACTTTACGGCAAGCGTAGAGAAGGAGTTTGACGAGATCGCTCAGGGGCTTCAGGAATGGACTAAGATGCTCCACTCCTTTTATAAGCCTTTCCATAACGAGGTGGAGGTGACATTGGAGACTGCCGACCGCGCCAATGGGGAGCGTTTGCTTGGAACAGACCCTGCCACGGGCAAGAATGTGTATGCTAAGGTAGGCCGTTTTGGTCCCCTGGTGCAGATTGGCGAGAACGACGACGAAGAGAAGCCGCAGTACGCTAGTCTGACGAAATCGCAATCTGTGGCTACGATAGGCCTGGAAGATGCACTGGAACTTTTTAAACTCCCGTTTGCACTCGAAGACTATCAGGGTAAGGAAGTGATGGTGGGCATAGGTCGCTTTGGTCCCTATGTAAAATGGGGTGATGCTTATATCTCGGTGCCGAAAAACGAGGATCCGCTTACGATAGATCAGGCGCGTGCGCAGGAGATCATTGATGAGAAGATTACCGCTGATGCGCCGGTAGCGCATTTTGAGGGCTTGCCGGTAACCAAGGGTACTGGTCGCTTCGGTCCTTTCATTAAATGGAACGATTTGTTTATCAATGTGCCGAAGGCCTATAATTTCAATCATCTAAAGCAGCAAGACATTGAGGAACTGATCCGTAAAAAACTGGATAAAGAAGCCAACAGGTTCATTCAGCAGTGGCCGGAAGAAAAGATTGCTATTGAAAATGGTCGCTGGGGACCTTTCATTCGCTTCGGTAAAGACATGCTGAAGCTGAAAAAGAATCCGGCTACCAACGATAAATATACTGCTGAAGCGCTTGCGGAGATTTCGCTGGATGAGGTAAAGAAACTGATCGTGGAGCAGGTTCCGGACGCCTTTACGCCTAAGGTGAAGAAAACAGCCGCAAAGAAAACGACCGCTAAGGCTGGTGCACGGAAAACCACGGCGAAAGCAAAGAAGTGATGAAAAAGGATCTGCCTGAAAATATTGTAGAAGATGTGGCCATGGCCGTTGTGCTGATGGGCGATAGGCCTGAGTCGGGCGACTGGACGGTATACGTGGTTAACCTGAAGGAGAGTCCGATCAACAATGTGCTGATCAGTTCTAAAGGGTATGGCGAAAAGGACGGTCGACAGGTTAAAACCTCTGTATTGCGGCATTTTCTGGGCGACATTGATGCCCAGGCTTTTGCTGGTGTGGAAGCTATTGATCCACAGGTTTTCGGTCTCACCAACGAGTACTGGCTCAGCTATTATATAGACGGGGTCATCTACGATAAGAAGTTTATTTTCCTTCCGGAGAGCATTGTCGACGATAACCTTATTCATATCCCGCTGGTAGACAAGCCGGGTGTGATGATCAGGTAAGCTGCGGTATTATTTTTGCTCTGCACTTGGTTATGAAACCAAGACAAACCGCCGTTGTGGCTATTGTAGCTGCAATACTCATCGCCGCAGGTGCCTATTTCTTCTTCAAAAAAGACAAACCCAAGGATTACGACCAGCGTTTTGCCCGCTATATTGAGGCTTACACTTCAGGTACGGTGTCCAAAAAAAGCTATATCCGGGTACGTCTGGCCAATCAGGTTAAGACCATGGCAAGCGTAGGTGTGGCAGATGATCGCGATTTGTTCAGCTTCTCTCCTTCTTTATCTGGAAAGACGTATTGGATTGACGCCCAGACCATAGAGTTTAGGCCGGACGAGGCTTTGGAGCCGGGAGAGACCTACGAAGCCAGCTTTGATCTGGGTAAGGTGACCGACACGGAAGAGGGGCTCGAGGAGTTTGAATTCGACTTCCGCGTGATCCGTCCGGGTTTAAGTTTTCGGCATAATGGCCTGGTTTCGCAAAGCAATACTTCTATGGACCTGATGAAGCTCTCTGGCGAGATCAACACTTCCGATGAGGAAGATGCTAAGGCCGTCGAGAAGACTTTATCGGCCGAGTTCCCTCAGCCCCTGCGCGTCAAATGGCAGCACTACCCGCAGGAACGGCGTTCGGTGTTCACGATAGACAGCCTGAAAAAGACCGCTTCGGCGCAGCAAATTGTTTTGAACTGGTCGGCCAGCCCCATAGAGGCTTCCATGAAAGGCAAAGCAACGCTTCGTCTGCCAGCCAAAGGAGCCTTCGAGGTTCTGGATATCAGGGCGGTGCAGGACCGTGAAGACTATATCCTGGTGCAGTTTTCAGAGCCGGTTGGTGCGATGCAGGATTTGTCGGGATTGATTTCCCTGGCGAATATAAACGACCTGAGGTATACCGTTGCCGGAAGCGAGGTAAAGGTGTATGCGCCGGTAAAGCTGGAAGGTACTTATGCGGTGAACGTAGGCACCGGTATTGAGAATATTCAGAACCGCAAGCTCAGCGTTGCAAAGACAGCCAACATTACTTTTGAGAACAAAAATCCTTCGGTAACCATAAGCGGCAGCGGTTCTATCCTGCCTAATTCGGGTAAACTGCTCCTGCCCTTTGATGCGATTAACCTGAGGGCGGTAGATGTCACGGTCATAAAAGTTTACGAAAACAACGTACCCCAGTTTTTCCAGTCGAACAACTACAAAGGCGACTATGGTTATGCCTCGGAACTGCGCCGCGTGGCCAAGCCTGTGGTACAGAAAACCATCAGGCTGGATGAGGACCGGGCGCTTGATCTGCATAGGAAAAACCGTTTCACGCTGGATCTGGATAAGATCATGAAGGCGGAGCCCGGTGCCATTTACAGGGTGGTGATTGGATTTAAGCAGGCTTACAATGTGTATAACTGCGGTACGGATGCTGTATCAGAAGAGGAAGAGGATAGCTCGCGCGGCGGATGGTCGGAAAAAATAGATGAAGACGATGATTTCTGGTCGCGCTACGGCAATTACTATCCGGCTAACTACCGCTGGGAGGACCGTGATAATCCGTGTACCCCATCCTTTTACACCAGCGAGCGCTGGGCAAGCCGGAATTTGATCGCCTCCAACATCGGGCTGATTGTGAAGCGGGGTAACGACAACAGCATGTTTGCGATGGCTACCGACTTACGCACCGCCGAACCTATGGGTGGCGTAACGCTGGAGTTTCTGGACTATCAGCAGCAACTGATGCATACGGTGAAAACGGATGCTGAGGGTATGGCTAAGTTTGACCTGAAGCGAAAGCCTTACCTGCTGGTTGCAAAGAACGGCGACGAACGTGGTTACCTGAGAATAGACGATGGTACTTCCCTCCCCCTGAGCCGGTTTGACGTTGGTGGCGATGTGGTGCAACAGGGTTTGAAGGGCTTTATATATGGCGAGCGCGGCGTGTGGAGGCCGGGAGATTCGGTGTTCGTGACCTTCGTGCTGGAAGATAAACTAAAAAAACTGCCTGGCGGTTACCCGGTAACTTTCGAACTCTACAATCCTAAAGGTCAGCTCATGAAGCGGCTGGTAAACGGCAAACCGCTGAATGGCTTTTATACCTTTAAAACGCTTACCGACCGCACTGCACCTACGGGCAACTGGCTGGCGAAGGTCAGGGCTGGCGGCGCTACATTTTCTAAGACCATCAAGATTGAAACGGTGATGCCCAACCGCCTGAAGATTTCTTTTGATAACGCTGTGCTTACGGCCAGGTGGCTGTTCGGCTCGCCAGCCAGTCATCTTAAAGCTAAGGTGGACGTAAACCTCAACGCGATGGAAACGAAGTTCAAGGGCTTTGAGCAGTATTCTTTTGATAATCCGGCTGTGAAGTTTGAATCGCAGTTGAAGACTATTTTTGAAGGCACGCTTGATGAAAACGGTTCGGCCCGGGTAAACACCTCGCTGATTGGCAACCACGCGGCGCCGGGCATGTTGCGGGCCAATTATACGACGAAGGTATTTGAGGCGGGCGGCAACTTCAGCATTGATAATTTCAGTGTGCCGTATCACGTGTACCAGAACTATTATGGTATCCGGACCCCGGAGGGCGATCGATTAAGCGGCATGTTGTTCACGGGCAAGGATCATCCGGTAGATATTGTGATCGTGGATCGTAATGGTCGTTTGCTTGGTGGCAGTAAGTCGGTAACCGTAGAACTTTACAAGCTGGAATGGCGCTGGTGGTGGGAACAGGATGATGAATATGCCTTCGCTAATTTCACTCAGAATTCTTTTAATAAGCTGATTAAAAAAGAAAATATTACGCTGCAGAACGGAAAAGGCAGGTGGACGCTCCGCATTGATGAACCGGAATGGGGCCGGTACCTGATCCTCGTGCGCGATGCGCTGGGCGGACACGTAGCTGGCAAGACAGTATACGTCGACTGGCCAGGCTGGGCGCAGCGCGAGCAGGCGAATAATCCGACGGAAGCATCGATGCTGTCCTTTACGGCCAATAAGCAGAAATTCTCCGTAGGCGAAGAAGTGGTACTTACCATACCTTCGGGTAAAGGTGGCCGGGCGCTGATCTCCATTGAGAATGGCAGCAGGGTGCTGCGTACGTTCTGGACTGAAACAACACCCGGACAAACGCAGTTCCGGTTTAAGGCAGAGAAGGATATGGCGCCAAACGTTTTTGCGAACGTGACCTTGCTGCAACCGCATGCGCAGACGGTGAATGATTTGCCTATCCGCATGTACGGTGCTATTCCCCTGCTGGTTGAGGATCCTCAAACGATACTGAAACCCCTGTTAAATATACCCGCGAGCATCCGGCCGGAAACGGTCACGGAACTTACGGTGGCTGAACAGCAGGGTAAGGCGATGACGTATACCATTGCGCTTGTTGACGAAGGGCTGCTAGACCTGACGCGCTTTAAAACCCCCGATCTGCACGGCGCTTTTTATGCCCGTGAGGGACTTGGGGTGAAGAGCTGGGATTTATTTGACCATGTGCTCGGCGCCTGGGGCGGCAACCTGGAACGGATCCTGAGCATCGGCGGCGACGGCACCATAAACCGCAACCTTAACCCGGCAAAAGCCAACCGCTTTGTGCCCGTGGTGAAATACATGGGGCCGTTTGCGCTAGGCAAGGGTGAACGTAAAACGCACCGCTTCCGCCTGCCGCAGTACATTGGCTCAGTGCGCGCAATGATAGTCGCCGGACAGGATGGTGCCTATGGCTTCACGGAAAAGACAGTGCAGGTTAAGAAACCGCTGATGCTGCTGGCTACACTGCCCCGGGTGATCGGTACGGGTGAAACCTTTACCCTTCCGGTAACGGTGTTTGCTACAGAATCGCGCCTGAAGAAGGTATCTGTACAGGTACAGGCGAGCAGTCTGCGCCTGACCACCGGATCCAGTCAATCGCTAAATTTTGCAAAGCCCGGAGAGCAGATGGCTTATTTTGAGTTGAAAGCTCCGGAAAGTACCGGCATAGCAAAAGTGCGTGTTACCGCACAGAGCGGAGCAGAAAAGGCGGTCTACGACGTCGAACTGGATGTTCGGAACCCCAACCCTTATATCACCAATGTGATCTCTGCTGCTATAGAGCCCGGCAGTTCATGGTCGCAAGCCTACCAACCAATCGGCATGGCGGGAAGCAACACCGGCGTGCTGGAAGTTTCATCGCTGCCTCCTATTGATTTAAAAAAGCGACTTGGCTACCTGATGCAGTATCCGCACGGATGTGTAGAGCAGGTTACCTCATCGGTATTTCCGCAGTTGTATTTGTCGGCCCTGACCCGCATGACCGAGCAGCAAAAAGCCAATACCGAGCGAAATATTAAGGCAGGCATTGCGCGACTGCGCGGATTTCAGTCGCCCGACGGCGGCCTTGCTTACTGGCCTGGCGCTTCCTCATCCGACGAATGGGGCAGCGCTTACGCCGCACATTTCTTACTGGAAGCCCAGAAGGCGGGTTACAGCTTGCCGGTAGGCATGGCCGATGAGTTGTTCCGTTACTTAAGGAGCAAATCCTCGGCCTGGGTACCGGATAGCGAGAACTTTTATGGCGGCGACCTCTCGCAAGCCTACCGACTCTACGTACTGGCGCTCGGTCGGCGTGCCGACATAGGTGCCATGAACCGTTTGCGAGGCTTTGAGTATTTGTCGGCCCCAGCCAAGTGGCGCCTCGCTGCTGCGTACCAGCTTGCCGGACAACAACAAGCCGCCGCTGCGCTGATCAAAGGCTTGCCACTTACGGCTGAACCCTATAAGCAACCCGGGGGTACGTATGGCTCTGAACTGCGCGATCAGGCGATGATCCTGGAGACCCTGACATTGCTCGGGCGCAAACAGGCCGCTGCCTCTGCCCTGCAGTCGGTAGCCGCCAAACTTGGTCAGGAAACATGGTACAGCACGCAAACTACGGCATATAGCCTGCTTGCAATCGCTAAATTCTGCGGAGCAAACAGTGCCTCAGCCAGTCTCAATTATACTTACACAATTGATGGTAAAAAAGGCAAGGCTAATCTCCCCGAGTATTTTTCGAGTACACCGCTGTCGTACAAAGGCGGCGTGTCGCTCGTGAATACGGGCAATCGCGTATTGTTTGCGCGGCTGATTCTGAGCGGTCAGCCCGCACCCGGTCAGCATAACTTCGCCGCCCTGAACCCCGATGTACTCGATATGAAGGTGGCGTATAAACTGCTGAACGGGAAAACGCTAGATCCTTCTGTGTTGAAACAGGGTACCGATTTTTATGCGGAGGTGACCGTCAGAAATCCGGGTAAGCGGGGCGATTACGAGCAACTGGCTTTAACGCAGATATTCCCTTCGGGATGGGAAATCGTTAACACAAGAATAAACGATAACGAAAATATCCTCGCATCATCGCCATCCGCATACCGCGATATCCGGGACGACCGGGTGTTTACTTATTTCAATTTACGTGAAAACCAGAGCGTAGTATATAAAGTGCTGCTTAACGCCTCCTATCTGGGACGCTACTATTTGTCGGCCCAGCACTGCGAGGCGATGTACGATCAAACTATCAGTGCGACACATGCTGGAAAATGGGTTCAGGTAGTAAAATAGCCTACTGGACAAGCGAGGCCTTATGCGTGGTGCTGTTTCTTTGGTTCTGGTTCGCTTTACCCAAGCAGCTGTTTACCTCGCCAACCTCCTACGTGGTAGAGGCCGGGCGCGGTGAATTGTTGAGTGCATCGATAGCAGCCGACGGGCAGTGGCGTTTTCCGGCGTCTGAACGGGAGGTTCCAGAGAAATATGTGCGCTGTCTGCTTGCCTTTGAAGACAAAAGGTTTTTCAGTCACCCCGGTGTAGACATGCTAGCCATGGGCAGGGCCGTACGCCAGAACATTAAGGCTCGCGCCGTAGTTAGCGGCGGCAGTACCATTACCATGCAAGTGATCCGCTTGTCGCGGCGACAAAGCAGAACAATGCGACAGAAACTTACAGAGATGATCCTCGCGCTGCGGTTGGAGCTGCGGCATAGCAAAGCCGATATTCTGAAGCTTTACGCGGCGAACGCCCCCTTTGGCAGCAATGTGGTGGGCTTGGATGCTGCGGCATGGCGCTATTACGGTCGCCCCGCAGAACGCCTGTCCTGGGGTGAAATGGCCACCCTGGCGGTGCTGCCGAACAGTCCGTCGCTGGTCCGGCCGGGCCGCAATGCCGGCCTGCTGGTCAGAAAGCGAAACGGGCTGCTCGACAAACTTGTAGAGAGCGGGGTGGTCGACAAGGCTACAGCCGATCTTTCAAAGCTTGAACCTATTCCCGGCGCGCCTAAAGCTTTGCCCCAGCATGCTCCTCACCTGCTTAACCGCTTTAAACGGGAGTATGCATCGCTGAGTAAGGAAGGCGTAGGTACAACGAGGATCACGACGACGGTCGACTACGATTTGCAGCTTAAGCTTAACGACCTGCTGAAGCGCTATCAGAACAGGTACCGCTCGAACGGCATCAATAACATTGCAGCGCTTGTGCTTAATGTGAAACAAGGTTCTGTTGCCGCCTATGTGGGCAATATTTTTAAACCGGAGGACAAAGAGCTGGAAAGTCATGTCGATATGATTTCCGCGGCAAGAAGTCCCGGTAGCACCTTAAAGCCCCTGCTGTATGCCTGCATGCTGAGCGATGGTTTTATATTGCCTAAGACGCTGATCCCGGATATTCCGACCCAGATCAGCGGCTATTCGCCTCAAAACTACGACCTGGGTTATGATGGTGCGATTCCCGCCGATCAGGCTTTGAGTCGCTCGCTTAACATACCGGCTGTAAAAATGCTGCAAACTTACCGGTACCAGCGGTTTTACGACAAGCTAAAACAGTTTGGGCTCTCGACACTTAACCGACCGCCCGATCATTATGGCTTGTCGCTCATACTTGGCGGCAGTGAGGTAACGCTATGGGATTTGTCGGCCGCCTACTTAGGTATGGCGCGGACTTTAAATCATTTCAACGACCATAAAGGCCGCTATAATCCGCATGATTACGACGCACCGGTGTACCTGAAGAAGGCAGGCGATAAAGTCTTTGCGCGCGACAAGCGCTTAAAAGATGAGGAAACTTCGCTAAGTTCGGTAACCGATTTTGGTTCGATCTGGAATACCTTTAACGCCATGGAGGAAGTAATGCGTCCTGGCGAGGAAGGACTTTGGGAGCAGTTCTCTTCTTCACGGCGCCTGGCCTGGAAGACCGGTACGAGCTTCGGTTTTCGCGATGCCTGGGCTATAGGACTAACGCCAGATCACCTGGTTTGCATCTGGGTGGGCAATGCCGATGGTGAAGGTCGCCCCGGGCTAACGGGAATTGATGTGGCCGCCCCCGTCCTGTTTGATGTATTCAGGCAGTTGCCCGCGGGCCCCTGGTTTAAGATGCCTAAGCACATGATGAAGACGTATACGGCATGTAAGCAAAGCGGCTACAAGGCAGGCGAATATTGTACCGACCGGATGCAGATGCATGGTTCACCTGCAGGTGAAAAGACAGGGCTTTGTCCGTACCATAAGCTGGTTCACCTCGACAGGACTGGTCGCCACCGCGTGACCGATGCCTGCGAGCAGCCGGGGATAATGTTGCGCCGCCCCTGGTTTATACTGCCCCCAGCTATGGCGTATTACTATAAGAGCAAACATAGCGATTATACTGAACCTCCTGCGCTGATGCCCGGCTGCGAAGACGAGAGCAGCCAGCAAATGATGGAGATGATCTACCCTAAAAACAATGCTATGGTTTATATTCCCGTGGAGCTGGATGGCAGTCCCGGTAAACTCGTACTTGATGCCACCCACCGCTACACCAGTGCCGAGATTCATTGGCATATTGATGAGGAATACGTCGGGACGACACAACATCGCCACCAGCTTGCCCTGCAGCCCAAGCCCGGGAGGCATACGCTTACCTTGGTAGACAACAACGGTCTGCGTCTGGTACAGATTTTTACTGTACTGAACAAAGCATTATGAGTGTATTGAAAAGAGGTCTGACCCTCCTAGCTGCGTGGCTTAACCTTGGATGCTCGGCATACCAATACGCTACGCTAGGCTTGTAGTGCGCATTTTTCGCAGTGAAGCTATGGATTGTCATATTAATGTCTTTATTAACTAAGAATCAAACTTTGGCATATCTGTTGCCGTTATAGTGATAGTTTGTTTGGTTTAGGTTGATCTGTGGTGGGTCAACCATCTATTAAAACAGGGATGCATCGCCAGATGTTTCCCTGTTTCCTTTTTAGGGTCAGGTGATCTGCTAAACCGGCAACTATTTCCCGTTTCCTTCATTTGCAGCCGTAAATATAAGTAAATTGTAATTTTTGTTTTAAAAAACAATATATTGATAGTTGATAAACTTTTAGTTTTGTTTTGTCTGATTATGATCTTAGATTTGGGAAGTTTTTTTATTGGCATAAATGTTGACTTTTAACTTAATATTAAGCTAGCGTAATCAATGATGTCATATGAAAACTACTACCAAACATAACTCAGCTCTATTAAAAGATATAGAATAGCATGCGCAAAAAATTACAAGATAGGATAGCAGCATTTAAAGATGCCAATGCGATCAAGGAAAAGGGTTTATACCCATATTTCCGTGCAATTGAATCGGGACAGGACACAGAAGTGATGATCAATGGGAAGCGGGTACTGATGTTTGGTTCTAACTCCTACCTTGGCCTTACCAACCACCCTAAAATAAAGGAAGCCGCCAAACAGGCGGTAGATAAATACGGCACCGGTTGTGCTGGTTCGCGGTTTTTGAATGGTACGCTGGATATACATATTGAACTGGAGCGCAGACTGGCAGCCTATGTAGGTAAAGAAGCTGCGGTACTTTTCAGTACCGGCTTTCAGGTTAACCTCGGTGTGATCTCCTGCTTGCTGGATCGTAATGACTATCTGATTCTTGATGAATACGACCATGCATCCATTATTGACGGAAGCAGGCTTTCTTTTTCGCGTTCCATCAAGTATGCGCATAATGACATGGACGATCTTCGCAAGAAGTTGAGCAGGCTTCCTGAAGACGCCGCAAAACTGATTGTTGCTGATGGGATTTTCAGTATGGAAGGTGACCTGGTCAATTTGCCTGAGATCGTGAAAATCGCCGATGAGTTTGGGGCAAATATTATGATGGATGATGCGCACAGTTTAGGCGTGATTGGCTTAAACGGTGCGGGAACGGCTTCGCATTTCGGGCTTACCGACAAGGTGGATCTGATCATGGGTACTTTCAGCAAATCGCTTGCTTCCCTCGGTGGGTTTATTGCCGGCAACGAGGAAACGATTGAGTTTGTGAAACACCGGGCGAGATCGCTGATGTTCAGCGCCAGCATGCCCCCTGCAGCAGTTGCGAGCGTTATAGCTGCATTGGATATCATAGAATCGGAACCGGAGCGCATCGACCAGCTTTGGGCAAACACGAACTACGCAAAGAAGCTTTTGCTTGACGCGGGTTTTGATATAGGCCATACAGACAGTCCGATAATCCCGGTATATATCCGCGATAACGATAAGACCTTCTTAATTACCAATATATTGAGCAATAATGGAATTTTTGTGAACCCGGTAGTATCTCCGGCAGTTCCTTCAGATTCGTCGCTGATCAGGTTCTCCCTGATGGCCACACATACCTTTGCTCAGATCGAGGAAGCGGTGGATAAAATATCAGCTGCCGCCAAGCAGGTTCAGGTTAAAAGATCGCAGGTAACTATATGAAGCAGATCGTTGCTGTAAGCAATAAAAAACAACTAACTGCTTTTATTGACTTTCCTCACGAATTGTATAAGAACGACCCGAACTACGTTCCGGAATTATTCATTGCACAGAAAGACTTACTGACCACCCACCCTTTTCACAAACATTCTTCACTGCAGTGTTTCCTGTTGTACAACGGGGATCAGATCATTGGCAGGATTGCGGCGATACTGAACAATAGTCACAATCGGGTAAACCAGGTAAATGATGGCTTTTTTGGGTTTTTTGATTGTATCAATGATCAGAGTGCCGCGGATTTGCTGTTGCAAACCGCTTCAAACTGGCTGAAAGAAAAGGGTGTAACCGGCTTACTGATGGGCCCTGTAAACTTCTCTACGAACGAGTCGTGCGGCTTATTGGTTAAGGGTTTTGACATGCCGCCTGTGGTTATGATGCCTTATAACGCTTCCTACTACCCCGCCCTTCTGGAAAACACTGGTCTGACGAAAAAGGTTGATTTGCTGGCCTGGCGCTTTACTGGCGAAAACTATGATGATCGTTCTGTGAAGCTGGTAGACCGCCTTGAAGAGCGCTTAAAGCGCAATAATATCGTGATCAGGAAGATCAATATGAAAAACTTCAAAGCTGAAGCTGCGAAGTTGCGCGAGGTATATAACAAGGCTTGGGATAAGAATACAGGATTTGTACCGCTAAACGATGAGGAATTTGACTATCAGGCCAAAGACCTTAAGCTGGTGCTCGACCCGGATTTTTGTCTGGTTGCCGAGAAAGATGGCGAACTGGTTGGCTTTGGGGCCGCAATACCAGATATGAACCAGATCCAGATCAACATTAAAAAGGGGCGCCTCCTTCCTACCGGCTTGTTTAAGCTGCTTTTCGGAAAGAAAAAGGTTAAGGGAATCAGGATCCTGCTGCTGGGTGTGGTCGACGGCTATCGGAAGATGGGTATCGAAGCCTGCATTTATGCGAAGATCATTCAGGCTTATCGCCGTAAGGGATTTGAATATGCCGAGGCCAGCTGGACGCTTGAGCACAATGACATGGTAAACAGTGCTATTGAAGCCATTAAAGGTGATCCTTACAAAACCTATCGCATCTACGAAAAACAGATATGAGCAAAAAGGTGCTGATCACCGGTGCCACGGGCTTTGTTGGCTATCATCTGATTGCCCAGGCGCTGCAAGCCGGACTTGAAGTGGTAGCGGCAGTGCGACCGGGCACTTCCAGAGCGCACCTGAAAGCATTCGATATCAGTTATGTCGAGCTCAACTACGCATCGGTAGCCGACCTGCGGGATACGCTTGAGAAGTATCAGTTCCATTATATTATTCATGCGGCAGGAATCACCAAGGCAAAAACGCGGGAGCAGTATGAACGGGTAAACGCGGAATTTACGAGAAACCTTGCCACGGCTGCCACTGAAGCTAAGATTCCTCTGGAAAAGTTCGTGTTTGTGAGCAGTTTAGCCGCACTGGGCCCGCTCGCCGACTTATCTGCCTGCATAAGCGACGAGATGACGGGACAGCCGGTAACCCAGTATGGTGCGAGCAAGCTGAAGGCGGAGCAATACCTTTCCGAATTGCCGGAGCTTCCGCTTATTGTGATCAGGCCCACGGCAGTGTACGGGCCTCGTGAAAAAGATATTTTCATTCTGTTTAAAAGCATAAAACAGGGCATTGAACCTTATATAGGTTCCTTTCAGCAACAGCTTAGTTTTATTTACGTGACCGATCTGGCGGAGATTATTATAAAATCGCTTTTCGCTGAAGTGCGCGGACGTACGTATAATATTTCGGATGGTCAATTCTATGACCGCTATACGCTGGGCCGCTTGATCCGAAAATCACTTGGAAAGCGCACGCTCAGGTTTCATCTTCCGGTCTCAATTGTTGGTGCACTGGCTCGAATCATGGATTTCCTTTACCGGAACCGCAAGGATACTCCTGCCCTGAACAAAGAAAAGATGGCAGAGCTAACGGCGGTAAACTGGTACTGCGATATCAGTCGCGCTAAAGCCGATCTTAACTTCCAACCCAGGTATAATCTGGAAAAAGGAATAGCCGAAACCGTAGCATGGTATCGGGAAAATCACTGGTTGTAAGCGCAATCGTTTTCGTATTTTTTCTGTAGTAAATATCGGTTTATGAGCATATTATGCGCTAAGACAACTATATTTAACTAAATGTTCGTCCCATGTTTCGGGGCCTAAGTAACCAAATACGATGAAAATAAACCTGCTTATTGTTTTATGCTGCTGTGCGGTTTCAGCAACTGCCCGGCAAGTCAAAGTGGAATTTGTTCCGGACACGGAGCAGAAATCGGTGAAGGTTTTGGTCGACAATAAGCACTTTACGTCTTTCATCTATCCGGATAACCTGGAGAAGCCGGTATTGTATCCGATTTATACCGCTGGGGGACTGGTTGTTACCCGTGGTTTTCCGTTGAAGAGCCGCGATGGTGAACGGACCGACCATCCGCATCATGTTGGCCTGTGGCTTAACTATGAAAGTGTGAATGGTCTGGATTTCTGGAACAACTCTTATAACATTCCGGCGGCAAACAAAGTACGCTACGGCTGGGTAAGAAACACTAAAGTGGAAAAGCTTACCGGCGGTAAAAATGAAGGGCGATTAAGTTATACCTCAAATTGGGAGAATCAGGCAGGAAAGGTGTTGCTTAAAGAGCAGACGACCTTTGTGTTTTCGGGCCGGGGGCACAGCCGGAGTATAGACCGTATTACCACGCTTATCGCACAGCAGGATACCGTATTTTTTAAAGATGTTAAGGACGGTATGATTGGGCTAAGGGTAACTAAGGAGCTGGAAATGCCGTCGGACAAGGTTGAAGAGTTTACCGACAGTCAGGGTAACATTACCAGGGTGCCTGCCTCAAACAATGGTGCCAATGGGAATTATCTCAGCAGTGCAGGAAAACAGGGAAATGATGTATGGGGCAGCCGGGGCAACTGGTGTATGCTGTATGCGAAGAAAGAAGGTATGCCTGTTGCGGTTTCCATTATTGATCACCCGAAAAACCCGGGCTACCCAACCTACTGGCATGCCCGCGACTACGGCTTGTTTGCGGCAAACCCATTGGGACAAAGTATTTTTTCGAACGGTAAGGAACGGCTTAACATGAAACTCGCGCCCGGCCAGTCGGTAACGTTCAAATATCGCGTGCAGATTGATGAAAAGATACATCCCGATGCAAAGGCATTGAATGCCGCGGCAGACGATTTTGCAAAAACCTATTAATTAATATATAACACGAATGAAAAAGAGACAGTTAGTAATGGTGGCTATGATGCTTGCAGGGAGTTTATCGGCCGTGCATGCGCAGGACGGGAAATGGCAGAAGCTTTTCAACGGGAAGGATTTAAATGGCTGGAAACAACTGAACGGGAAGGCGAAGTACCAGGTCGTAAAGGGAGAGATTGTTGGCACCACTGTTTCCAACGAACCGAACTCCTTTCTGGCAACAGAAAAAGAATATGGTGATTTTATCCTTGAACTGGAACTGCTGGCCGACAACTCCATGAATTCCGGCATACAGGTGAGGAGCTTGAGCAAGGCTGATTATCAGAATGGCCGGGTACATGGTTATCAGGTGGAAATTGATCCCTCCGATAGAAAATGGAGTGGCGGTATCTATGATGAAGGCAGACGAGGCTGGTTGTATCCGATGGACATCAATCCGGCGGGGCAGGCTGCTTTTAAAAAGGGCCAGTGGAACAAGTATAGGATTGAATGTATAGGCTCATCGATCCGCACCTGGGTTAACGGCATACCGGCCGCGAGTTTGGTCGACAATATGACCCTGTCGGGATTCATTGCCCTGCAGGTACACAGCATCGGTAAAAGCGAGGTTCCCGGCAAGCAGATCAAGTGGAGGAACATCAGGATTCAGACGGGTAAGCTGACGCCTGCGGAAGCTGATGATACTTACGTTGTGAACATGATCCCGAACGATCTTTCTGCACTGGAACAGGCTCAAGGTTACAGCCTGCTGTGGGACGGTAAGACCAGCAAAGGATGGGTTGGCGCCTATAAAGGTACTTTTCCTGAAAAAGGCTGGCTCATACGCGATGGAGAACTTAGTGTGGAGAAATCAGATGGCGGCGAGTCGACCAACGGCGGAGATATTGTTACCGAGAAGCTGTATGGTGCATTTGAGCTGAAATTCGATTTCAGGCTTACTCAGGGCGCCAATAGCGGCGTGAAATATTTTGTGACGCTCTCTGAGGGCAACAAAGGCTCAGCAATAGGTATGGAGTACCAGATTCTGGATGATGAACGGCACCCGGACGCTAAGCTGGGTAAAAACGGCAATAGAACGCTTGGTTCTTTGTATGACCTTATAGCCAGTAAAAAGATACCGGCTTCTCAAAAGAAGATCGGCGAGTGGAATAAAGGCCTGATCAGGGTATATCCTGACAACCGCATCGAGTATTGGTTGAATGGCTTCAAAATCACTGAATTTACACGCGGAACGCCCGAGTTTCTCGAGCTTGTTGCCGGTAGTAAGTACAAAGGATGGAAAGATTTTGGAATGGCACCTAAAGGCCGTATCCTTTTACAGGATCATGGCGACAGGGTTTCGTTCAGAAGTATAAAAATTAAAGAATTGTAATCTTATCAGACCATGGAAGAATCCAGAAGAACATTTTTAAAACAGGCCGCTATCGCCGGTGCAGGTACATACCTGGGCACTATGGGGTTTTCGGCCAAAAGTTATGGCCGTATTATCGGGGCTAACGACCGGGTGCGTGTAGGCGTAGTAGGGTTTTCAGACCGGTTTAAGGACTCCCTCCTGCCGAGTTTTTTAAACCATCATAAAGAACTGAATTTCGACATTGTTGCCGTATCAGACCTATGGAACTATCGCCGCGGACTTGGTGTAGATCATCTTAAGAACAAGTTTGGCCACGACATTACGGCTTGTCGCAACAATGAAGAGCTGTATGCGCTAAAAGATATCGATGCGGTAATCATCAGCACGGCGGATTTTCAGCATGCTCTTCACACCATTGAGGCAGTAACGGCCAAATGCGATGTGTACTGCGAAAAGCCTTTTGCGGAAACGATGGCTGATGCCCGGGCTGCCTTGAAAGCAGTGAAGGCTTCCAGACAGATCGTACAGATCGGATCACAGCGGAGAAGTGGCGGAAACTACGAGGCAGCTGCGCAGTTTGTGAAGGATGGCAAGTTTGGAGATATTACGATGGTTGAGCTGAGCTGGAACGTGAACCAGCCGGGCCGCTGGCGCCGACCTGCCTTAGTGGCCAGACTCAAGCAGGAAGATACCGACTGGAAGCGTTTTCTGCTCAACAGACCGTTTGAAGCCTGGGATCCGAGGAAATACCTGGAGTACCGCTTATTCTGGCCGTATTCTTCAGGCATGCCTGGTCAGTGGATGTCGCACCAGATCGATACTGTACACTGGTTTACCGGACTGAAACATCCGAGAAGTGTGGTGGCCAACGGTGGTATCTATCAGTGGAAAGACGGACGCAGAAACTGGGACACGACCACAGCGGTGTTTGACTACGGCAAGCCAAACGATCCCAACAATGGTTTCCAGGTGGTGTTTACCTCGCGTATGCACAATGGCGACGAAAACCCAGCGGAAATTTACTACTCAAACGGCGGTGAGATGAACCTGATCACCAATATGGTATCGCCTAAGGGTGGTTTGAGAGAGAATGCGGCAAAGGCTATGGACATGAAAGCGAATCTGCTGCCGGAGTTTAAGCTTACCGAGAATGTAGAGAAGGTGGCTGCATCTGCAAATACGGGAGGCGACAAACTCACCTCAGCGCATATGCGCAACTGGATGGAGTGTATCAGAAGCCGTAAGGAAACCAATGCTCCGGTAGAGGCGGGTTATTACCACTCGATTGCGAATATTATGACCAACGCGGCTGCGCGGACCGGCCAGAAGGCAACCTTCGACGAGAAAACACAGGAAGTGATGGTGGGCGGCAAGGTGTTTAAATACTAAGCCCTCTTTACAATCCAATAAGAAAGCCCCGGCGAGATATCGCCGGGGCTTTTTGGTGTGTTATATTTTTCAATGAAAACTGGCCGACTTACCAGTATGCCGAGTACAAGGCAACGAGCATAGCGATAATGATCAGCGAGCCTACTGCGAACGAAGTAGAAACACGGAACATCTTGGTGTCCACTTCGAGTCCGTTTGGTACAATACCCTTTTTGTTTTCATAGATGCTGATGAAATACATACCGATGATACACACAGCAAACACGATAAGCATCCGGTCCATAAACGGTATTTCATAGATGCCCGCAGAATTTGCAACAGCCCATCCGTATTCGTAGAGCGGCGACAAGTCCACCCATCCCGGAAGGAACTTAAGTATAATGGATACGATAAAACCACCGATGGTAGCAAAAAGTGCGGCGTTTGATGTAGTCTTCTTCCAGAAGAATCCCAGGATGAACATGGCAAAAATACCTGGCGATACGAAACCGGTGTATTCCTGAATGTACTGGAACCCTTGTTTACCCTCTCCCATCAATGCATCACCAACGATGAGTGAGAGCAATACCGCCATCAGCATGGAAACAACAACACTGATCTTACCTACGTTAACCAGATTCTTCTCTGAAGCTTCCCTGTTGAACGCCTTCTGATAAATATCCAGTGTAAAGATGGTCGCGATACTGTTCGCTTTACCGGCAAGAGACGCCACAATAGCCGCTGTAAGCGCAGCAAATGACAAACCCTTTAATCCGGTTGGCAGCAAAGTAAGCAAGGCAGGATAAGCCTTATTTGGATCCTGCACGCCGGAGCCTGTCAACAGGTTATCAGGGCTGATTGCCGGAATATCGTTTTTGATGATATAGTAAACGGCAATACCCGGAATAACAACAATTACAGGCATCAGCATTTTTAGAAACGCGGCAAACAGCAAACCAGCACGCGCTGTAGGCAGAGATGCGCCTAAAGCTCTTTGTGTGATATACTGGTTACATCCCCAATAGCTCAGGTTGGCAATCCACATACCACCGATCAGTACGCTCAGTCCCGGAAGATCCATGTAATTCGGATTATCTTTCTCAAAGATCAGGTGGAAGTGCTCAGATGCCCCGTCGGTAAGGATATCAAAACCTTTAACGACGCCTTGCTGACCAGAAATGATGTTTAATGCAATATAAGTAGCTACCAAACCGCCCAGCACCAGGAAGAATACCTGGATAACATCGGTATAACCGATTACCTTCATACCACCCAGCGTAATAAAAATAGCAAACAACGCCAGGCCCAGAATACAAAGCGTAATGTCGATACCCGAAATACCACTAATGGCAAGCGCGCCCAGGTAAAGGATCGACATCAGGTTAACCACGATATACAGCATCAGCCAGAACACAGCCATAATCATCGCAACGGTTGAGTTGTAGCGCTGATTGAGGAACTGGGGCATGGTAAATATCTTGTTCTTCAGATACACCGGCATGAAAAATACAGCTACGATAATAAGGGTAGCGGCAGCCATCCATTCGTATGCAGAAATGGCGAGTCCGAGCTTAAAGCCCGATCCGCTCATACCGATCATTTGCTCTGCAGAAATATTTGAGGCGATAAGTGAGGCACCAATAGCCCACCAGGTCAGTGAACCCTCAGCCAGGAAGTAATCTTTAGAGTCGCTGGTGGCCGACTTCTTTTTGTAATAAATCCACAAGCCGTAGGCGGAAACGATTATAAAATAGATAAAAAATACAATGTAATCGCTAGTTTCGAGTCTATTCATTGTTTATGCTTGGTTAAAATGAAGCGCTAAAATAAAAAAATATTCGGCATATATAACTAAAAGTCACACGTGCCGAATATTTTTAATTCAGGAGAGCAAAAATGCTATTTATTCAGAGAGTTGATCCAGGCGGCGATTTTCAGACCGTCTGCCTTTTTAACCTGCGGCATTGGCGGCATTTCGGTTGAATAGCCTGGCCAGTTCTCAGGTTTCGGATTGTGGATCAGTTCCACGATTTTCTCCGGCGAATATTTGCGTTTAGCGATATCTACGAAAGCCGGCCCAATCTGACGTTTGGTTGGGTTGTGACAAGCTGTACAAGTATAGCTTGTCAGCAAACCTTTTACCTGGTTGTACGTAGGCGCTTCGGCTTTAGCGGTAGTAATCACTTTCTGTGCAGTCTTTTTAGCTTCAGGTGCATTTTTGCCAGGAGCTTTGATCGGCGCCGGAGCCTTCGCAGGCGCAGCGGCTGAATTTCTGGTGCTTACTTCGCTCATAGACAGCTTAGCGTTGGTAGGGATGCTGTTCAGCGTATAGTATCCAATTGGATGCATCAACGCAGCTCCACCCTCCTGGGCACGTACGCCCTCTACCATGATGGTATGGATGTAATACTGACGCAGATTATCTACAATAATTCTGGCACGAAGACCATCGGCCGAAACTTTTACACCTCTAACTTTAAGTGTCTCTTTGTTTACCGGTGGCGAACCATAAACAGGCTGATATTTGTACAGGTAGCTTTCAACATCATAAGAAGCAAGATCCTCAGCTGTTTTTCTATCAACTGGCTTGGTGAACTCAATTTCAAAACCGTCAGACATGGCGCGGATAGCACGCATCTCGAAAGGTGTTTTGCTATTGTCGTAAACCAAACGCTCAAGGCCTTCATTGGCATCACCTGCTGATCCCCATCCGCGGTTGGTTTCACCAACGAACAATGAACCATCCTGTGCCCAAGCCATTCTAAGTACACCTGAGCGGAAACCACTGCGGAACATGAAAGAAGCACCTTGCTCTACCCCGTTCACTGTTTCAAGGAAAACCCTTGAAATAATACTCATACCCTGATCACCGATCAAAAGCTGACCGGCAAACGGTCCGAAAGTATTCGCAGGAATTTTAACCGGCTCAGAAGTTGAGATACCCAGGATACCATAAGGCAACCATACCGATGGAAGTCTTAACTCAGGGAAATCTTTCTTCATTTCGTAAAGCAGCTTATATTGCTCATCTACACGGTTTTCAGGCTTAACCATCCTACCCTGATCATTTCTAACCCTTCTCTCATCAATTTTGGAACGGAAATATTCTTCAGTCATTTTGATTGGGGAATCAGATCTGCCAGTCCAGCGCAATCCAGCAGGGTGACCTAAGAAGTCGCCCTTGTTAACCTGCCAGATAGCACCAGAACCGAACCAGTCGCCCTGGTTGTCAGTATAATAAAGCTGACCATCGATAACGTTTGGTCCCGCAGGTGAACGCTGACCGGTAGCCCAAGGCTCCATTTTACCATCTTCAGTAATTTTCATGGTCCAGCCACGCATCGGCACACGGCTCTCGCCTCTCCACCATTCTTCGTCACCAAACGCAACGTTGCCAGTCACAAAGAAGGAACCATCAGGTGCGATCTTAGGACCAAAGCTATACTCATGGTAGTGTCCGCTTAGCGGCCAGGCGTAAACAGTTTCATAGACCTCAGCTTTACCGTCGCCATTTCTGTCGATCAGTTTAGTAAGCTCACCACGCTGTGCACAATACAAAGCACCGTCTTTGTAAGCAAGACCAAGAATTTCGTGCAGACCAGAAGCAAACTTGCGGAAATATGGTCTGTTGCTGGTTGGGTTCTCTACGATATACACATCGCCACGTCTTGTAGAAATAGCGAGGTCGCCATTAGGCATAGTTACCAAACCACCCACTTCCAATATATTTCCTTCCGGAACCCTTACCTTTTGTATTTTGTAGTAATCTTCTTCTTTTTGCGTCTCCTGTGCATAACCCACGGAGAAGCTGAAACTTAATGCCAGCAGTGCCAGCGTCTTAAAAGTATATTTCATTATCTAACCCTTTTAAAATAATATAGAATAGCTAAGCTTACCATTCACAGGAGCTATTAATTGCTTCGTACCGTTTGCATCTTTAACCATTGGCTTCATCTTGCTGTCGCTGAACTTGATGTAGTACGACTGGCCATCGATCAGGTATAACCCCTTGCCCAGGTCTTCAATAGCAGAACCAGAAGCGATCATGTGATAGATGTTGGAAACCGGTTGCTCCAGGGTGATTTCTCTTGTTAAACCCTGACCATTCTCATTGGCGCGGATAGCGTCTTTAACGCGGGTACCATACATCTTGTAAACAAAAGTAGGACGATCGTTACCATCAAGCTCATAGCCTTTAGTCTGGAAGCCAGTGCCGGTAGTGTCGTTCAACCAGCTGTCTTGTGCGCTCAACAATTTTGCAAGCGCAGGAACAGGCTTCTTAGTGAAAGTAGTTACCGTACCGCGGGGGCGTGAAGTTCCATTACCTCTTTCGTGCCACATTGGGGTTGCATCTACGAATTCACCATGCCATGCGTGGAACAACACACCATTATCAAGGTCATATCCGTAATGTACTTCTTCCGGGCTGGAAACAGAGATCGCATGAACAACCTTAATACCACCAGCGATGTCCACGAAACTGCGGATAAGCGGGTTATTTGCCGGATCTACATAGATCGGGTCAGCACTGTTCTCCCGCTGCCTGATGGCCGACTGCGCATCTGCAGGAAGTTTCGATATTTTAATGTTTCTGAAGGCCACAGCACCATGATCGCCCTGCAAGCGAAGCGGACCTACTGCACGCTCACCGCCATTGGCACCACGGGTAACACCAAACAGTTCCACGTTATCGTGAATAAGCACGCCGTTTAGTTCTACGGCAACCATTCTTGCATTCTGAACTTTCTTGCCAGAGCCGTCAAATCTTGGTGCCCTGAATGCAATTCTCATTTTTTGCCACAATCCAGGTGCTTTAGACGCATTCTGACGTGGCGCATAACCGTCGTAGCCTTTCTGGCCTTCTGGTCTTGAATCATCCCAGCGCTGGTAGATACCACCGTTGTTAGATGCCTTAGGGTTTTTAAGTCCCCACGCGTCTTCCAACTGGATTTCATAAACACCTTGCAGGTAAATACCAGAGTTACCGCCTTTTGCAAGCAAGTACTCCAGTTCAAGTATCATATCACCATGTTCGGCAACGGTATACAGGTCCCTGCCTGCATTCTTTTTAGGGATGCTTACTAAAACGCCGCTACCCTTTGCGACTTTTAACACATCTTGTTGGTCAAGATTAGCCGTAACCCCTCCGGCAATTGACCAGGTTGGACCCGGATCTTTGAATGCCGAAAGATCGTTCAGGCTGATTTCCGACTGATCAGTTAGCTGCTGACCAGCCACAAGTGAAGTGCCCAACAGCCAGACAAGAGCCGTTGTTCCAAACCTTAAGTAATTAAGTTTCATGTTGTGGTTTTTGGTTAAAAAAAATTAAAAGTAACTATTTTCTCATGCGATTAAAAGATTCGCAAAATAATGATTTTGTTACAATAATCAATACCTGCTGATAATGAACAAATAAAGCTTAATAGATAGCTAAAACTATTTAATACCTATTGTTAGGAAATGGCACTCAAAGCTGTATTTTTGGTTTTATACATACACTTGAATAATCAGGACAACCAATAAACCAAATGAAAACTTACTTCGCGTTATTACTTTCAGGAATCGCATTTGCCACTTTATTACCACTCGGAAAAGACACCGAAATAAAAAAAGCCACACAAATTGACACGCCCGATCAAAACCGCTTTGTGAAAGTCACCCTCGTACAGGGACAGTTCACCGAACCTACGGAAATTGCCGTACTGCCTAATCTTGACGTGCTGGTATCTCAGCGACGCGGCGAACTTATGCTTTATAAAAATGCCACACGCACATTGATACAGGCTGGCAAACTGGATGTATATTTCAAAACCAGTGTGCCCGATGTAAACGCCGAGGAAGGTTTACTCGGCATCGCGGTAGATCCAAAGTTTGCCGCAAACCAGTATGTTTATGCGCTGTACAGTCCGGCCGGCAAATCGGTAAACCGCCTTTCGAGGTTTAAACTGGTGAACGACAGGATCACTACCGCTACAGAAAAGGTCATCCTTGAATTCTACTCACAAAGAGAGATCTGCTGCCATACCGGCGGTTCGCTCGCCTTTGGGCCCGACGGACTACTCTATATTTCTACAGGTGATAACTCTACCCCGTTTGATGTCCCAAAGCAGCAATACGTAAACAAAGGCTATGCCCCGCTTGATAACCGGGAAGGCCTTCACCAATATGATGCCCGCCGCTCCGCGGGAAACACAAACGATCTCAGAGGCAAAATTTTGCGGATAAGGGTCAACGACGATGGCAGCTATGGTATTCCAGACGGTAACCTGTTTGCGAAAAATGACCCTAAAGCCAAACCGGAGATCTATGTAATGGGCAACAGAAACCCCTACCGTATTTCGGTAGACCAAAAGACAGGTTTCCTGTACTGGGGCGAGGTTGGTCCGGATGCGGGCAACGACGATCCGGCCCGCGGTCCGAGAGGCTACGATGAAGTTAACCAGGCAAAGAAAGCCGGCAATTTCGGTTGGCCACTGTTTGTGGGCAACAACTATCCGTACCGGGCTTATGATTACACCAACGGCAGCAGCGGAGATCTTTTCGATCCCAACGCACCTAAGAACGACTCGCCCAACAATACCGGCCTCAGTCAGTTGCCCCCGGCGCAACCTGCATTTATATGGTATCCTTATGGTGAATCGCCAGACTTCCCGCAGGTTGGCACCGGAGGACGCACCGCTATGGCCGGACCGGTATACTATACCAAGCCAGGCGCTTCGCCATACCCGGCCTACTATAACGGTAAGCTGCTTATCTACGAATGGGTTCGCGGCTGGGTTAAAGCCGTAACCATGTCGCCACAAGGCGATTATCTAAGCATGGAGCCCTTTATGGCAAATATCCCCCTTGCTGCGCCTATCGATATGGAGCAGGGTCGCGATGGCAAACTGTATATACTGGAATACGGTAAGGGCTGGTTTGCCAAAAACCCAGATGCGGCGCTGGTGCGCATCGACTATCTCGAAGGCAATCGTCCGCCCGTAGTAAGCAAACTGAACATTAAAAAAACAAGCGGACTCCTCCCCTATAAGCTTGAAGCCAGTGTTGAGGCAACAGACCCGGATGGTGATGCGCTCACTTATGTATGGTCGCTCGGCAATGGCATTAAGAAAACCACCACAGTACCAAACATCCAGCACACCTTCAGCAAAGCAGGCCAGTACAGCATCAGTGTTCAGGTGGTCGACAAAGACCGCGCTTCTGCGAAAAGTCCGTCAATACTCGTCTCCGCGGGTAACGCACAGCCTGTGGTAGACATCGCTACCAGCGATAACAAGAGCTTCTTCTTCCCTGGCGTGCCGGTTAATTATAACGTTAAGGTCACTGATCCAGGCGCTACGGTCAACAGAACCCGCATCTTTGTCTCCAGCGCTTACAACGAGGGTACCGACATGGCTGGCGCCAAATTAGGGCATCAGGAAGTGGCCCAAACGCTGGTCGGAAAGGCACTGATGCAAAAATCAGATTGCAGCACCTGTCACAAAGTGAACGAAAAATCAATAGGCCCGGCATTTGCGCTGGTATCGGCTAAATACCAGGCGAAGCCTGATGCCGCAAAATATCTTTCCGGAAAGATCATCAAAGGAAGTACAGGTGTATGGGGTGAAGTACCCATGCCGGCACATTCCCCGATGAAAACTGGTGAAGCCACCCAGATTGCCGAGTGGATCATGAGCCTGAAAGCGAAATCAACCACAGCGCCTTCGCTGCCAGCTGCCGGAAAGATCACCCCGCCTGCATCTTTAAATGGAAAACAAACAGTATTAAGCATCAAAGCAAGTTACTCAGACCTGGGCGGCACAAACCTGAAGCCGCTTACATCCACCGCGGTACTCAATCTCAGAAACAGCGTGATTGATGCCAAAGACCTGCGCGATCTTTCAGGATTCGGGCGAAAAGATGCGAACGGAACAGAATCATTGATATTCCCCGAAAAGAACGGATGGATAAGGCTGAAACAGGTCGATCTCAGTCACGTAGCTGCTCTGGCCACCACTTTAGTTGCCCAGGGCGATACACCCTACACTATTGAGATCAGGCTGGATTCAGAAAATGGTACCGTGATAGGAAGCGGCAAACATAACGATGGCCAGATTTCACTGAACGAAGTGACTGATGGTAAGATGCACGACGTCTACATGATCGTTAAGACGGATCAGTCGGCCGCCAAAGACAGGCCTGCCATGAGAACGCTGACGATCGTTCCGAAGAAATAAACCCACGAAACAACTGTAAAAGGCCGGCTTTAGTCGGCCTTTTGTTTTTTTCCGCCAACATTAAACACAGCCCCTATCGTAAAGATAGAGTTGCCCGCACTTACATACTTCCGGTTGTTCAGGCCGAAGTTTGCACTTGTAGTATATTGCAGTTGAAACGCATCGCTTAGCCTCATACGGGTAAAAAATACTGGTTCAAGAAATACATTGCCCTCGCGCAGCTGTCCGATGCTGTTCCGCATAAAGGTCTTCATCTCCACATTACTTATGCGCAGCGCTGTACCATAATTGATTGGAAAAGCCTGGCCGAACAAATTCAGTGTATTGCTCTTCCTCGAGCTATAGTTCACCTGCAGGAAGGTTTTAGTGTAGGTAACCTCTTCCAGATCAGAACCAGTCAGCACCTTATTTTCATCATAATGCCTAAACACACGATCGGTGCTCCCGGTGCCGTAGCCTGCGTAAACTTCCAGGATACGGTTATCATCCGGCCCAAAAGTATTGAAATAACCAACGCCCGCCTCGCCAAGCTTGTGCTTAAAATCCTTCTTTTCCCAGTCGCGGTCCATATACGAGCCGCTGAAGATCACCCCAAAATGGTCCGACACCGCATAGGCGCCATTGATGCTGGCATTGCCACGCAATGAGATATGGCCACCACCGCTAAACTCGCCTTGCTGACTAAGCATGGGCGTGTTTGGTACGTTAGGCATATATATCGATGAACAGGAAGCCGTTAGCAACAGGGCGGCCGACAATAAAGGAAGTCTAAACTTTAGCATATCACAATAAGCGTAATCAACTTAACGAAGGCCGGCAAGTTACAAACAAACTGGCACTCAGGCTAATCTTAATAAGCAATAAATTTAATCTTTGGAAAAACAATTGCGCAGTTGGAGATGTTGTAAAGTCAGATATGCCAATAAAAAACAAAACAATTATAATATCGAACCGGCTTCCCGTAAAAATCAGCGAACAAAATGGTGAATATATTCTGAGGCCGAGCGAAGGTGGTCTGGCCACCGGTCTTGGATCGGTATACAAAAACGGCGACAACATCTGGATCGGCTGGCCGGGAATAGAAGTTCCGGCAGACAGGCAGCGCGAGGTAACCAGAAAGCTGGCTGCGTTAAACTTAATACCTGTTTTTCTTACCAACGAAGAAATCAATTTCTATTATGAGGGCTTTTCTAATGAAATCCTCTGGCCGGTATTTCACTACCTGGTTACCTATGCCAATTTCGACCAGGCCTACTGGGATTATTATCAGGCGGTAAATGCCAAATTCAAAGATGTAGTCTTGCAGCACAGCAAAGACGGCGATACCATTTGGGTGCACGACTATCAGCTGCTCCTGCTGCCCAACCTAATAAGACTGCAGCAACCCGGCGTTACCATAGGTTTCTTCCAGCATATTCCATTTCCATCCTACGAAATATTCCGGCTTATTCCCTGGCGTGAAGAGCTGATTGCGGGCATGCTTGGTGCAGATTTGCTCGGCTTCCATACCTTCGACGATGTAAGGCACTTCCTGAGTGCGGCATCGCGACTTTCCAGCGGCAAGCTTTCGGAAAATGTGATTGTCGATAAAAACCGGCATGTGGTGGTCGAGGCGTTCCCTATGGGCATCGATAGTGAGAAATTTGAAAACCTTACCAATCACCCCAAAGTAGCACGGCATTCCACTGCTTTCAAGGAAAGTCAGAAAGACCTTCGGATTATACTGACCATCGATCGGCTTGATTACAGCAAGGGGATCATACAGCGGCTTCAAGCCTTAGAGCTGTTGCTGCAGCTCCATCCCGAATACATTGAGAAAATTGTTCTTTATATGGTTGTTGTGCCTTCGAGAGATACCGTTCCCCAGTATAAGGACCTTCGGGATCGTATCGACCAACTGGTGGGCAATATCAACTCCAGGTTCAGAACAATGAACTGGTTGCCCATCCATTATTTTTATAAATCGTTCTCAGTAGAATTCCTCTCGGCGCTGTATAGCACGGCCGACATCTGCCTGGTTACGCCCATGCGCGACGGTATGAACCTCGTAAGCAAAGAGTATGTTGCATCCCGTACCAATGGCGACGGAGTGTTGATACTTAGCGAGATGGCAGGCGCATCTAAAGAACTCAATGAAGCATTGATCGTTAATCCGAACAACATTGGCGACATCATGCGGGCCATTGTGCAGGCTATCAATATGCCGCGCGAAGAGCAGGAAACACGTATGACCAACATGCGGCATACCGTTAAAAAATTCAACATACACCTTTGGGTAAAAAACTTTATAGATAAACTACAGGAAGTAAAACAGATGCAGCAGTCGCTTTTAACCAGATACGCCTCCCAGCCGATCCGTGAAAAAATAGGTCATGATTATGCCAATGCGGCCGACCGTTATATCTTTCTCGACTACGATGGTACGCTGGTTGGTTTTCATGGCGATATCAACCTTGCGGCGCCCGACGAAGAGCTCTATGCGCTGATTGATAAACTGCTCAGCGACCCGGCTAATCATGTCATCATCATCAGCGGCCGAAACTACAAGAACCTCCAGAAATGGTTTGGTCACCTCAACATCGGCATGATTGCGGAACACGGCGCATGGCTTAAGCAGCAGGGCGAAGACTGGCAGAGTGTGCCTTTCCTGACCGACAAATGGAAGCACGAGGTTAAGGCTGTTCTCGATACGTATACCGACCGTACTCCGGGCTCCTTTGTAGAAGAAAAAGCTTTTTCACTGGTGTGGCATTACCGTAAGGTAGAGAATGGCCTGGGCGAACTGCGCGCAGGTGAAATTGTGAATCACCTCAGGATGTTTATTGCCGACAAGGGCTTACAACTGATGGAAGGCAATAAAGTCATAGAGTTTAAGAATATAGAGATCAACAAAGGCAAGGCTGCCCTGAACTGGCTGGCCAACCATAATCCCGACTTTATGATTGCCTTTGGCGACGACCATACCGATGAGGATATTTTCAAATCCCTGCCAGAATCCGCCTATACCATAAAAGTAGGCAACAATATATCGGCGGCGCGGTATTATCTGCGCGACCACAAAGAAGTAAGAGAATTGCTGAGTCAGCTTGCCTATAATAAATTTCCGGCAACAACGGCACAAACAGAAAAGTCAGCGACCGAGCAACCCTCATTTCTGAAGCGATTGCTTAAGTCGCTGACCAACTAAGCTATCAATACGTATTAAAGAAACGCCGGCCTGTCGAGTTTAACACCAATCCGATGGGCCGCGTTCATTAAGCCTACATGGCTGTAGGCCTGGGGGAAATTACCCCATTGGCTGCCGTCACGCTCGTCCACATCCTCGCTGAACAACAGCAGGTGGTTCGAATATTTTATGATGGATTCAAACTCGCGGATCGCATCCTCTACCCGGCCCACACATGCCAGCGCCTCCACGTACCAGAATGCACAGATCAGGAAAGTCGTCTTCGGCCTGCCAAAGTCGTCGGTATGCAGATAGCGGTAAAACAAACCATTTTCAGCCTTAAGTTCCTTCTCAAGCGCCAGCAGATGGTCCTTGGCACGGTCAGACGCCGGGTCCAGATAGTTCATCAGGATCAACTGCAAAGTACTCGCATCGAGGTGACTGCTGCCTACGGCGTGCGTGTACACCTTACGCTCCGGATCATAGCAAGCTTCAATATGCTCAGCAGCCCTGTCGATCAATATTTGCGCACGTTCCTCATACTCCGCGTTGCCGATCGTTTTGGCCATTTTGAGCGCGGCATTGGCGCCCGCCCATTGAAACAGGTTGGTATAGCAATGGATATGCGCAATATTTCTGAACTCCCACAAGCCGGCGTCGCGCTCATCGATGGTACGCTCAATTTTACTCAGCAGATTGTCAAGCCACTGCGCCGAATCCTGACGCTCCCTGAATATAAACCTATGGTCGGAATACAAAGGCAGCATAGAAATCAGCACCTGGCCATAAATATCGTTCTGAATATGCTCATAAGCCTGGTTACCAATACGTACAGGCTTATTGCCCTGGTACCCATGGATGTGGTCCAGCACGCTCTCTTTCAGCAGGCGCTCGCCGCTAATGCCAAACAAAGGCTGATAACGCTTTTCATCCCGGAAGGAAATGTCGGTTACATAGCTAAAGTACTTTTCCATCTCCTCGAAATGTCCGATGTGGTTTAGCGCCGTTATAACATAATAGGTGTCACGCATCCAGCAATAACGATAGTCCCAGTTGCGCCCGCTGCCCGGCGATTCCGGCAGACTGGTTGTGCTGGCTGCTATAATAGCACCCGTGTCTTCATACTGGTGAATTTTAAGTACCAGAGCCGAGCGGATCACCAAGTGCTGATAAAACCCGGCAATATTAGAGTGCTTAATCCAGCGTCTCCAGTAGCGGATGGTTTCTGTCAGGAATCGGTCGGCCGTACTAATGATCGGTGCATTCAACTCATACCCGTAAGTCATAATCAAGTACTTAGGTTCATTGAGCGCAAAGTAATGCTCATCTTCAATATAGCTCAGGGAAATATTCGTGCTCAGCTGCATCATTTCGGTGCAGCCGCTAAAAAGAATATGATTGCTGCCACGGCTTCCCTTTTGCCGCGACTTGCCATAATTACATACCGGCTTACACCTCACCCGAACCCGGGGATTGCCCTCAATCGGCTCAATCTTACGGATCATCATTAAAGGCTTAAAATAGCGTTCATGATGATAAAATCTGGGTGCAAAATCCGTAACCCGGTATTTGCCCTCCGGGTTACTGATCTCCGTACATAAAACGTTCGTGTTTTCCAGGTAAAACTGGCGCGAAGTGAATTCGCCATGCGGCTTTATCGAAAATTCACCCCCGTTTTGTTCGTCTAGCAAGCCTCCGAAAACAAAACTGCTGTCAAACCTTGGCCAGCAAAGCCAATCAATATTCGTATTCTTATTAATATGTGCAAGATATGCACAGTTTCCAATGATACCTGTCTGGTAGGTATGCCTTTCTGCCATAAATAATTTAAAATTGTGTATAAATTAAACAGCACCAGGCAAGTTTTGTTTACCTAAGTAAACACTCTCTGTCGTATCATCACGTTTAGTTCGCGATGCGAAGCACATATATACCTCCATATACGCATTGCACAACTCAGGTGGCAAGTATAGCTGCTCGCTGCAGGCACAGCGATCAGCACCGTCCAGCACGTAAACAGCGCGGCTCAGCACAGGGAAGAAAGCCAACAGCATCACCCGCTCACTGGCCTGCTCAAAACAGGTATGCGGCTCAAAGTCCCAGGTAACCAAAATGCCATCATCATTGAGCACAGCGGAGGCAGTGGTACCTATATGCCGGCCACAAGCCAGCTTAACCTTCGCATAATCCAGATACAGATCAGGATACACACCATCAACCGCATTTTTTAAATGGTAAGACACAGCCGCATTAAATGCTGTCTGCCCTGCTTTCAGCTTTCCGTCAAAACCGATATTCACAAACTCACGCACCACTTTCAGAAAAGCCATCACCACCGCAAGCGCATTTCTGTTGGCCGTTTGCTTTTCAGAAGCAGGCACCCTACACTCCCCACAGTACGCACTACCCGCCTGCCATTCCTTATATAAAAAACCAGATTCCCTACACGGCCGCTGTAGCCACCTAATAAACCCGAATTCAAGTTGCCATAACATCATAACATAAATAAAACATAAAACTAAAAGTGCGGCGTGCACGGTCTGGCACGCCGCACAGACTACATCACAACCGCGCTTCCCACATAAAGCGTGTTGCTGGCCGTTTTGCCGTCAGCCGAAACAAAGTTCATCCATACATGAACCGTATCTCCGCTAAAATTGACAGGTACCGCAAGGTCGTAGGTCAGGGCCGAACGTAAAGCGGCATCAGCCCTTACCACAAACTTGTCCTGCGCCGGGTTGTACACCACAAACGAAGCCTTGTCCGATGCCGCGCCCACGCCAGTGTCCGGAACTGCCGTCCAGCTAAAGTCAAGCTGAGCGTCCGTGTTCACCTGCATCTCCAGGCCAGCGGCATTGCCAAGCATCCCTGAGCTGTACATAAACTTCGGATAGTCGATCGTCCAGTTCAAACCAGAGCCAGTCACCGCATTGCGATAATTGTACACAAAGGCAGCATTAAAAGCATTCTGCTTTTCCTTGTGCGCATTTCTGAAACCCGTGCGGATCAGTGGCGTGATCCACTTTTGGAAGCTAACCACCAGTTTAAACCTGGCACGAAAACTAAGCTGCCCCTCACTGGGTGGCAACTCACTAGGGTGAGGAATTGCTGTGATCACATTCTGTCCGTTAACTCGCCGACCGACCAGGGCACCCGTCTTCTTCTGGAAGCCACCAAAGGCTCCCCAAATCTGAATTCCCATGATAAAATCATTAGAGGTAAAACATTTGGTTAATTATACCACCTGCCCACCGGTTTCGCTACGGCCACCTCCTGGAGGCACACCCAAGCTACTCAGGCACCAAATGGTAACACCAAAGCTACCGCTGCCAATGTTTTGAAAAAGAATGATTTAGAGCAATAAATTATGGTAAAAATACTATTTTCTCAGGGCCACTTATCTTCTCTACATGGCAATTGCACTTGCCTCCTTTTATTTTGAAAATTGCCGTCTTCGTGTCGCCAGTAGCCACGTTGGTGCCACTAACCTCAACCTCGTCGCCACTTTCAGAAAATAACTTTAACTGATTGTCGGCCGTGACTACATAAGTGCCGGTAACATCCGTACGTGCATCTTCACCTTCCATCAGCACTTTGCCCGTTCTTAAGTTTTTAGCGGTATAATTGCCAACATTCACCGCCGCACCCGTTTCGCTTTCAAACCGCACCACGATGCTCACATATTGTTCGGTGCAAATCTTATTCGCTTCACAATCTGCAGCAAGATCTTCCTTACAGGCAACAAAAGCAGTCGCCAAACATAAAACTAAAAACAGGTTTCTGATCTGAAAGGCCATAGGTTGTTATTTTATTTGAAAAACGAGCCCAACACAAAAAACGCTACAACCACTATTGCCGAAAAATCAATATAAAAACCCAAACAGCCATAGCGGTATTTTGTTGCCGAAACCATATTCCAGATCGTCTGCCACTATATAAGCCTTTTCATGCCCCCTTATCTGCTTGCCTTTTTTGTTTATGCCTCCTATTTCCATCAGATACTTCCCGTTTACCATAAAATCCCCGGCTTTAGGATATGTTACCACTGCACCCGAATTCTGCACCTGCGAAAGAAAAAAAGTCTCCCTCATATTACCAATATCTGGCTTCCCTTCAGCAAGGGCACCAATGAGGCTTGTATTATGCAAATAAATCTTTTCAGGTTTATTCATCAGGCTCGTTCCATAAGAGGCCGAGCGTAAATTATGAATCAACTGGGCCTGTTCCAAAATATGAAGCATCTCTAAAAGTCGGACTCTCGAAGTATCTACCTGCTCCGCCAGCTTTGAAATATTTGGAGTAAACGGCACAGCGGTCGAGAGGACGTACATCAATTTCTTGAGTTTCGCCAGCGTAGCAACCTCTAGCGCCTTCGCCTCCGGCAAATCATAATCTATAATAACGTTTATCAACTGATTGATACGCATAAAATAGTCCGACTCTCCCTCTAAAAAAAACGGATATGCTCCATAAGTGAAATAATCATTAAGCGATTTTAATGGGGAAGCGATAATCTTACGAAGTTCCTCCGCAATATCCGCATGGTTATTCAATATCTCCTCAAAACCATAAATCGGCATCTCCGTCAAGTGCTTCAACGAAAGATACTCCCTAAGCGACAACTCCGGTAAATGATAGTTAAGCATCCTCCTGCTTAAGTCTGCTCTTGAATGCTGTAAAGCCAAAATAGAAGAGCCCGAGATTACCAGTTTCATCTCCGGCAAGAAATCATAAATGTTCTTCACAGCCGTCTGCCAGTCAGCATACTTGTGCACTTCATCCAGAAAGAAATGCCTGCCCCCTAATCCGTAAAAACGCTCGGCAACCTCAACCAAGTTATTTTGCCTAAAGTACAAGTCATCCAGCGAAACATATAACGTCTGGTCTAATGGCAAGTTCTGTTTAATGTATTGCAACATCATCGTCGACTTACCAGTGCCACGCGCACCTTCGATGCATACGCCTCTAGCGTTCCAGTTAATCTTATAACTTAACCCCCTTTTAAACTTAATGTCAGATGAGCCCAATAGCAGGCGAAACCTTTGTGTCAGTATATCCATTGCATGATCAATACATCAAAAATACAAAAACGTTTCACAAAAGAAACGTTTTAAGCTCAAAATCGTTTCACAGAAAGAACAACTTCAGACTATTGAAACTGCTAAGAATACTAATTGAGAAGTAAATTAGGGTGAAAATACTATCTCCTTGGGGCCAATCACCTTCTCTACATGGCAATTACACCTCCCACCTTTGATCTTAAAAGTTGCTGTCGCAGTTTCCTCAGCAGCTACACTAGTCGCCCGGACTTCTACCATGTCACCCTCTTCAGAAAGTAAGTTCAACTGACTGTCGCCGGCAACAATATAAGCATTCCAAATATCCATACGCGCTTCATCACCTTCCATTAAGATCTTCCCCGTTCTCAAGTTTTTAGCCTGATAATTCTTAACCTCTGCTGTTGCACCCGCCGCCGTTTTAAAGCTTACCAAAATATACACATATTGTTTCGTGCAGGTTTTATTACAATCTCCGGTAAAATCTTCCTTGCAGGCAACCAAAGCTGTCGCCAAACATAAAACTATAAACAGGTTTCTGATCTGAAAGGCCATAGGTTGTTATTTTATTAGAAAAACGAGCCCAACACAAAAAACGCTACAATCTCGATACATCACCTCCTCCCCCTATCCCTCAACACTAACTCCCTCTTACCCGTCGTAAGCGCATCGGCATGTTTCACATCCGTATTGCTAAACAGGTGATTCAAAACAGAAAGTACTAAGTCTTTGATATTCCAACTATTTCAAATGGAATAAGATTTTGTATATTTGTTCATATGGAAAGCATATTGATACATCCGGAAAGCAACGAGCAATTGAAGACAATCAAGGCTGTGGCTTAAAGCGTTGAAAGTTCAATTTGAGCCACAGGTAATACAAACTACTTTACCTGATCTGTCCTGAAGGGTATTGACAAAGGTCTGCGGCAGTTTGAAGAAGGCAAGTCGATCTCTCTGGAGGAATTCAGCAATAAACATCTTAAATAATTTATGAGTTTACCCATTAGGTTTTCTCCTGAATCAGAAGAATGCATATTTCACTCAAAGTGGTCAGCTGATTTCGCTGCAAAGTGGTCACATTTTCACTGGCGAAGAAAATTCACTTCTGGGTTTGGCTGGCCTGGCAATTTAACAACGATTTCGTCTTGCCTTACATAGGCACTTCTGCTTGCGACTTTAGGTTTGTTTGATCCGCAGGTCCCATCTCCTTGACACACGAACTCAAATAAAGGCCTACAATCGATTTTACGGTACCTTCCGGCTTGTATCCTGATGTCAACGACATCCTCTTCTCAGCGGCGTTTAAAAGACAGTTTCTACGCCAGCTTAAGCAATCACCCAATCAATAAACTTCTAATCTGCAGGTCAAACGGACCACTTTGCGGCGGAATTGCTTGTCACTTTACTGCGGAATAGGGTGTCAGCATGTTTGCGGAATTCCTGACCAGTTTTGCCGAAATACCCATACCTATGTTTTGAAAATTCTGAATGTTATGAGATAGAGAGGTATTTATCCCATATTTTAACCATCCTAAGGGGATATTTTCAAAATTCAGCCTGAATGAAGTACGCTCGTATCCTGATCTCTTGATTACCCCTTTTTGATCTGTACGTTCAAAATTGATATAGAAATTCGAATTTTCATTTCCACCCGAAGCTGAGAGTTCATTAGCAGAAGTCAGTGCATTTTTATTTGATATGGCATCAACCCAGTTCACTTCGGGATAAAAATCGCCATTAGACTGGACAGGAAATTGTATTTTCAATAAATCTATTACGTCCGCTCTGGTTGCATCAGGAAAGGAGTTCTGATAGGTTTCTACAAAAAGATCAATGTATTGCTGCTGATTTAACAGTTTTACTCCATTGTCTTCCCGGTTCGCAATCTCCGTCTGATGGCGAAAATTGTACTGGGTTTTTCCTGCTTTCCCTCTTTTTGTGGTTACCAGAATTACGCCATTGCTGGCCTTCGAACCATAGAGTGCAATTGCCGACGCATCTTTCAACACTGATATGGTTTCTATATCGGAAGGATTTAAATGAGCCAATGGGTTACTAACAAGTTCGTTATGGCGATCGAGAGTTCTCATGGCCGATTCCTGCGTTACCGGAATCCCATCAATTACGAAAAGTGGGTTTCGTACCGGGTTTCCGAGTGACGGATCACCTCCGGTAGCAATACCTCTTAATATAAAATTGCTCACGTTTCCACCAGGCTGTCCGCTGCCTTTAGTGACGACCAAGCCCGGTACCAATCCCTGTAAAGACTTATCAACCGAGCGGTTTGGTAAATTTTGTATTTGCTCGCCCTTCACCACGGTTACAGCACCCGTTATCGCTTTTTGCTCCTGCCTGCCATAGGCTACCACTACTTCATTTAGTTCGGCAGACTTCAATTCAAGTTTAACCGTCATCTTTGCTTCGATGGCGATTTCTTTGTCCTGATAACCGACATAAGAAATGATTAATCTGTCCCTGAAGTCGGGCCTTATCAAATGGAAATGACCGTTAACATCGGTAATCACAGAGTTCTTGGTGCCTTTCACGCGCACTGTTGCGCCGGCTAGTGGATTTCCTTTTTCATCTAAAACCACGCCTTCTGCGTCTTCCTGTGCAAAGGCATTCGCTATTTTGTCAATGAAGTTCTCCTCTTTCTTCCTCACCACAATCGTATTCTTCACCAGTTCAAATGTCAGGTTTTGTTGTCTGAAAACCTCGTTCAGTGCCTGTTCCAGGCTCACGTTACGTATTTTAATGTTCAATTTATTGTCGTTTATCAGATTGTCTTTGTAAAAGAGGTTGTAGCCGCTTTGTTCCTGTATTTTTTCCAGGATTTTGGTGAGCGGTGCGTCTTTTTCAGACAAGGTTATCTGCGATCGTACCGTAGCGCTTAGCTGCATACAGAAGGCAAATAGCAGTATAGCCGTTATTTTCATTCTAAGAATGTTTTTGGGCGAGAAAAATGCCTTATATACAGGCAATTTCCTGCATAAATTAATTTGCATAAATTTGTTACTGTTTGGGTTTAAATAGTCTTGTTGTTTAATCGCGACGGGATTTAAGCTCAGGCTTTTTTCCGCTCCGGAATGCGACTCCGGGGCGGTTCTTTTCCTGCTTGTCCCTTTTCTTGTGGTGGTAGTTATTGCTTCATTTTTTTCATGTTTTAAGGTTTTGTGGTTCAACCATGCTGGTTAGGTATGTTGGTTTTTGTTTAGTCTGTTACAATGAGGCGCTTCCTTCCCTGTCTGCTTTCTACCTTGAACTGCACATCGCCGGTCTTCAATATGGCCAGCATATCGGCCAGGGTCGACTGCCGGCTTATCACCCCGCTAAACCGGTCGTTGGCAACCGTTCCTTCATATACCACTTCAATGTCATACCATCTGGATATCTGGCGCATCAGGGTACGCAGATCGGTCTTAGCAAAACGGAAATAGCCGTCCTTCCATGCAGTCGCATTTTTTATATTAGCCGTCGCCACGCTTAGTTGCCCATTATTAGATATGGCCTGTTCGCCTGGCTTTAATACGGCGTTCGTCTTTCCTGCAATGCTCACCTTTACGCTGCCTTCTACCAGCGTAGTTTTTATATCCGCTTCGTCCTCATAGCTGTTTATATTGAAATGCGTGCCGAGCACTTCAACCTCCTGGTTCCGGCTATTATTCAAATTTTTGGAAACTACTATAAAAGGTTGATCCTTGTTCTTAAAAACTTCAAAGTATGCCTCACCTTTGAGTATAATTTCTCGTCGTTTTTTGTCTTTAAAATCGTCTGGAAAGGTCATTTGCGATGCTGCATTCAACCACACCCTTGTGCCGTCGGGTAAGGTAAAGGCATAGGTCTGACCATTGCCGGTTGCGGCACTCAGTAGCTCTGGCTTCCCTCCGGGAGTCTTCGCAACTTTGTCTGAAGGCAAAACGGAAGTTCCGTCATCGTACGTCAGGCCCGCCCCTACAATCACACCTTCCTTATCTCCATCCAATTTTATTACATGGCCGTTGGCCATGGTAATCGTGGCGCCGTTTCTGCCAGGCGCAATATTTTCGGCTGCATTAGAACTCGGTTTGTAATTGAAAAACCAAATGCCAAACACAATGGCAGTAAGCGCCGCTGCGATACCGGCAGCCTGCCATATTCTGCTAAATGGTCGTTGCTTCAAACCGGCTTCAACCAGCTTCCAGGTCTTACCGGTCTCAATATTCCTGAACTTTTTAAATTCTGCTTTGAAGTAATCCTCGTCCGTTAACTGCTCGTAAAAATCCCTGTTTGCCGCCGATGCATTAATCCAGGCATCCAGCTCCTGCTGCCGGGATTCTGTAATCGTCCCATCCAGCCGCGCCGTAACCAGTTCAGAGATATAAAATTCTTTTTCGAGCATACCACTAATGTTTCTATCAATTTAATTACATTTTCCCGAATGTTGTTAACGGAAATTCCGCAATTTGGTATAGAAACGGTAAGTGGTATTAAAACAACCATGTGTCTGAAAAATATTCTGACCCGCCGGCTACGAGCCTGATGGCCTTAATCAGTTCTTCAGGCTCCTCGCCCTTATTGACAAAGCCTTTAGCGCCTGCCTGGCGGGCCTTTTCTGAAAAACCACGGCCAGGAAACATCGTAAATACAATAACAGGTATTTCGGGATAGGATTCAGCGAGTTTCGCGGTAAGCGCAATACCATCTAAGCCGGGCATTTGGTAATCTGTCACTATTACATCAGCTTCAACGCCAGCTGCCAGCATTTCCAGAACCTCGAAGCCGTTTGCTGCCTTCCTAACAATGCACAAGTCTGGGTACGACTCGCAAAAGTCAGCTAAGATGTTTCTCACCAAATCATGGTCATCCGCTATAATTATCCTGATCATAAGAGCTTGAACATGGCAGTTAGTTTACGGAGTATTTAGACGATATGAGTAGAAAAAGTGCCCGGCCGGCCTTTGCCTGTTCATAGTTCTCCTTAAGCAGAGTGCTTACCTGTTTGTTTTTCAGGTTAACCGCCGCCATCTGTAAAATTTGAAAGGAGGCCATTTCCACACTCTCAATGTTCTGCAGATAAAAGATAATGGAAAGATCCTGGAGCTCTGGTTCATCGCTTTGGCTTTCTATGGCCTGAAACGCATCTTCAATTAGCCCGGTTAAGCCCGAAGAACTGTCGTAAGTGACGTCAGCATCCAGAATGGTATATATCATCTGAAGTCTGGTGAGCTGCTCTTCAACCGCCGTAATGGTTTCCTGAATGGCGTTTCGCAAATCGGCAAAATGCGCTTGTTGATGCAGCTCCGGCAGTTTCCTAATCAGGTGCATTTTAGCCATGTAAATGCGGTCAAGATGGTCCAGAAAAAAGCGCATTAACTTATCGGGGCTTATCTTTATCCTTACCCAGGAATTCGGACGGTTTGATTGCTGATTCATGTTAGTTAATTTTTACGCAGATACGATGCCGCTTTTTTCAGAACGTTCGCTAAATCGAATGGTTTGGAAATATAACCATCAGCACCGCATCCTTCAGCCAGCAAGCTCAAATCACGTTCTGCGGAAATAAGTAATACGGGTATCCGCGCGGTCCCGGCATCATCTTTCAGGGAACGGCAAATTTCCAGTCCGGTTTTTTCAGTACCCGAAATCATTACATCCAGAAATATGAGGTCGGGCATCAATGAAAGCACCTCTTCAGAATCTATAGCCCTGTTTATAAGTATTGGATGATAGCCTTCATGGCTCAAAGCGATGTCGAAAATATACAAGATGTCCTCATCATCATCTACCACTAAAATTTTCCCCTTCATGCGTTATTTATAAGGTTCTCAGATCAATTCTGATATATCAATTCCGTAAACATTGTTAAACAGCTTTTTAAAATGGGGGGTCGACGAGTAGCCGGCAATTCTGGCTACCTCATCTATGGTGCGGTACTTCCTTGAAGCAATGGCTTCCCATGCAAGATGCAGCCTGATAATACAAACAAGCCTGTTGGGCGTTGTTCCCATAATGCGGCTTACCTCTCTGAACAGCTGACGCTCGCTCATGGCCATATCAGCACTGATCTTATTCAGGTTTACCTTTAGGGTTTTGGTGTGGTTCCGGACTACTGCTTCCAACTGGTTCAGCCATGCCTGATCTTTTTGGGACAAAGGCGATGGTGTTCCTAACCATTTTAGGTTCGAGTCATCGGTCGGTCTCAGAATATCCATTTCCGCGGTAAAGCGCTTCATCTGTTCGCTGTTTAAATGGCCAATAATGTCAGATGCATGCTTATCTTGCTCTGCGCGCTTCCTTGTCGTAATGTCCTTCGCGACAGCGAAGATTACCTCGTCGCGCGCTATCCTAACCGAGGTCCACATCAGCCACACAATGGCGCCCTCTTTGGTCATAAAACGGTTTTCAAACTGAAACAGCGTACTACCCTTCCTTACCTCCTCCTGTTTCCTAAGGGTAAGCTCTCTGTCTTCCGGATGCACAAAGGTTTGAATGGGAGCGGACAAAAGTTCCTCACTACTAAAGCCTAATGTATTACAAACAGCAGGGTTTATCTTCTTAAAGAAGCCATCGTACCCCGCCACGCATAGTAAATCGGGAGATAGGTCAAAAAAATATTCTAAATCGAAATTAGCAGTAGATTTATCCCTCATTTCCTATGGCATATAACTATTATCCCTTTGTATGCTTTTACTTTAGTTTGTATCGAACCGGGAAATTAGGGTATTTGTTTTAATCGCTCTCTTGCTAGCCGCACTTTGTCAAGATTGAGAATAAATTGGCGGCATTCTAACTAAGAAAACTGAGGAATAGGGAAAAGTCAAAACCGTATATTATACGTATTCTTATTCTCACACATCACAAAGGTGCTGTGCGTACTTCCGATGCTCTTAACCGAACCGAGCTTGTTGAACACAAAATCCTGATAGTGCTTCATATCCTTTGCCAGTACTTTTAAAAGAAAATCAAAATCACCAGATATATTATAGCACTCAACCACCTCATTAAGTTTCATAATCTCCGAAACAAAATCGTGGCCAATGCTCTTGTCATGCTGCTTTAGCCTGATGTTGCAGAAAACGATCAGGCCATAATCCAGCTTTTCGGCATCAATTAAGGCGATATACTTTTTAATGAAGCCTTTAGTCTCAAGTCGCTTCACCCTTTCAAAAACCGGCGATGGCGAGAGATTTACCTGTGCGGCCAGGTCCTTTGTGGTAATCTTGGAATCTTCGCCCAGGAGCCTTAAAAGCTTAAGATCTGTTTCATCTAACAATTCGTCCATAGAATATTTTTCTGTTTACACGGCTAGAAAGCCTATCAATTAGCTTATTATCCTTTTAAATTCTTTATGTCTGTTCTTTTCGACTGAATATTTTTAAAATTTCAGTGCAATATACTGACAATATAGCTTTGTGTCGAACATTAATCTACAAAATATGCTAACGCAAAATCTCGGCTACCCGCGTATAGGGGGCCAGCGACAATTAAAAAAGGCCTGCGAACAATACTGGTCGGGGAAGATCGACCAGAAAGAATTAAACACAGTCGCACGCCACATCCGTGAAGAAAACTGGCAGGTACAGCTCGATGCAAACATTGACCTTATCCCCTGCAATGATTTCAGTTTTTATGATCAGATGCTCGATATGAGCCTGCTCTTGGGGGCTATTCCTGAGCGTTACTCCCCCGTTCTGTCGCAGGTAAAAACGAACACCGAACTCGATCTGTACTTTGCCATGGCCCGCGGCTATCAAAAGGACGGACTCGACATCACAGCCATGGAAATGACCAAGTGGCTGGATACCAATTATCATTACCTGGTGCCCGAATTTACCGCCCGACAGCAGTTCCGGATCTTTTCTGAAAAGGTATTCGGTGAACTAAACGCCGCAAAGAAGTTGTTGGGCGACAAAGTCAAACCTGTGCTTATCGGACCGGTTAGTTATCTCTTGCTGGGAAAAGAGAAAACGCATGAAGCATCAGGGGCAGGCACATTCGAGCGCATCGATCTCATCAAGTCGCTCGTGCCGGTCTATGTCGAGATCATCAACCGCCTTAAACAGCAGGGCGCCAAATGGATACAACTGGATGAGCCTTGCCTGGTGCTCGACCTGTCCGATAAGGAAAAACAGGCATTCGAGTTTGCTTACCGTACTATTGCTAAGCAGACGGGCGGTGTTAAACTGCTGGTGGCAACCTACTTCGAGGCTTTGCTCGATAACACGGCACTGGCGGTCAACCTGCCGGTGGCTGCGTTGCATGTCGACCTGGTACGTGCGCCTGAACAGCTCGATGAAATTCTCGGATCGATCCCGGAGCGCATGCAGCTGTCGATCGGTATAGTAGACGGCCGCAACGTCTGGAAAAACGATTACGCCAGATCCCTGGACCTTATTAATAGGGCGGCCGATAAGCTCGGCAGCGAGCGCATCATCATTGCGCCGTCCTGCTCGCTGCTGCATTGTCCCATCGATCTGGAACTGGAGACCACCATAGACCCGGAGATCAAAAACTGGATGGCCTTCGCCAAACAGAAGCTGAATGAGATTGCTGAACTCAGAAAGATCATCGAGGGAAACATCACATTGCTGGAAGAGAACAAGCAAGCGCTCGACAGCAGAAGAATTTCCGAAAAGGTTCACAAACAAGCTGTAAAAGACCGCGTCCTCGCCATAACGGAGGCCGATTCTAATCGTCAAAGTGCCTTTGCGGTGCGACAGCAATTGCACCGAGAGCGTTTCAGGCTCCCGCTTTTTCCTACCACCACCATCGGCTCTTTTCCGCAAACAGACGATATCCGTCAGCTGCGTGCCCGCTTCAAGAAAGGCGAACTTACATCCCGGCAATACGAAGAGCAGATCGAACAGGCCACAATCCAGGCCATCCGCTGGCAGGAGGAAATCGGCTTTGATGTGTTGGTGCACGGCGAATTTGAGCGCAACGACATGGTCGAGTACTTCGGCGAGCAGCTCGACGGATTCTTATTTACGAAAAATGGCTGGGTGCAGAGTTACGGCAGCCGCTGTGTAAAGCCGCCGGTCATTTACGGTGACGTGAGCAGACCGCGGGATATGACGGTTCGGTGGACGAAGTTCGCGGCTCAACAAACCAATCAGTTGATGAAAGGCATGCTCACAGGGCCGGTCACCATCCTACAATGGTCCTTCGTGCGCAACGATCAGCCGCGTAACACCACCACCAATCAGATCGCCCTGGCGATCCGCGACGAGGTGCTGGCGCTCGAACAAGCGGGCATCAGCATCATCCAGATCGATGAGGCCGCAATCCGCGAAGGACTACCGCTTCGTAAAGCCAGGCGCCACGATTACCTGCAATGGGCAGTCAACGCCTTCCGGCTCACCGCAAGCGGGGTTGCCGACCAAACACAAATCCATACACACATGTGTTACAGCGAGTTCAACGACATCATCGAACATATTGCGGCCATGGATGCAGACGTCATCACCATCGAAACCTCGCGTTCTCAAATGGAACTGCTGCAGGCCTTTGCCCATTTTAAATACCCCAACGAGATCGGTCCCGGCGTGTACGATATCCACTCACCAAGGGTTCCTGGTAAGGATGAAATGCTTTCGCTGCTCAGAAAAGCAGCAGAGTTACTGCCTGCAGAAAACCTATGGGTAAATCCGGATTGCGGTCTCAAAACCCGCAAATGGCCGGAGACAAAAGCTGCCCTCGAAAACATGGTCGCCGCTGCGAAAGCAGCACGTGAAACCGCTTAATCACTCGGCTACAGGAAGCAGGAAACAAAACCTGCTTCCTCAAATAAATTGAGTCAAATCTCAGAAGGCTAAAGTTGCTGAACTTTAAAATCCTGCACAGCCCTTCTCTCCGATGAGAAGTTGATCCCTATTGCGGTTTTCTTCCTGGGATCGGCTTTGTAGGCATCCAAATAGCCCTTATGGATGATTTGCTCTAACGCAGCCTCTGCACTGCCTTCCAGTTTCAATTCCAGCACGTAAATAAAATCGTTGGTAAGAATTAATATGTCACAACGGCCTTTAGCGCTATGTACTTCACTGTGCACATTCATCCCGATCCTTTTGAAAGCCAGGTGTAAGATAATATGAAATATAGATTCACTCTCCGCCCGCCAATGGTCGTACGGAATTGTAGAGATCAGCACGTTTAACTGCTCAATCATTCCATTGATATTATTTGTACGGAGAGCAGTCACCAGGTCGTAAGTAAATTCCTGGGAATCTGCCGGGTAGACTTCCCGATAAGCACTGAGTAGATTATCAAGCAGACTGGCCTCGACCTCTTTGTTCGGATAACCCAGTTCGTAGGCATCAAATTCGCTGTCGTATGACTTCACTGTCAAATACCCGGTTTGAAATAACAAGGGGATTGATAGCAAATTCTTTATATCGAACTTACCCAATGTACTTTTGCCAACGCGTATTTTATCAAAGTTATAATCCTGTTGTTCCCTGATCTGCTTTATCAGAAATGTCGGCGTTCCGGTTTCAAACCAGTAATTGCTGAATGTCCGGTCCGCCATAAAATTGAGCAAGGAAAAGGGATTATAAACCCTGTCCACTCCATTCCACGAATATCCGTTATACCACTCCCTGATCTTTTCAACAATATTTGGCTCTGTTTCCTTCATCTCCGCTATTTCAGCACTAAAGTTCTCTTCCACCTGCGCCTGGGTAATTCCTACCAAAGTGCTAAATTCAGGCGCCAGAGAGATATCACGAAGATTGTTCAAATCAGAAAAAATACTGATTTTAGTAAAACGGCTAACCCCGGTAATGAGCAATAACCTGATATATTCATCGGCATCTTTTAATACCGAATAAAACGCCTTAAATACAGAACGGTTCTCTTCAGCGGTGTCAAGGTCTTCGAGGTAGTCAATAACGGGTTTGTCGTATTCGTCGATAAGGATCACAACATTTCCGTTTACTGAGGATTTTTCAATAAGCTCTTTAAATTTGTCTTTTAGATCTTGTTCTTCAAGTACAACGCCTTGTGCTTTTGCCTGTGCATCCATTTCTTTACTAAGCGCCGCATATAATCCCAGTTTTTGGTAGTTGATACTGCTTAATTTCAGATGGATTACCGGATGCTTCTGCCTCCAATCCCATTGGTCATGTATCCAAAGCCCTTCAAACAAAGATGTATTCCCTTTAAAGATCTGCTTAATGGTCGACAAAAGAAGAGATTTACCAAAACGCCTTGGACGGCTCAGGAAATAGTACTTCCCTGAATTAATCAGATTAAAGATCGGTTCAGTTTTGTCAATGTAAAGATAATCGCCTGATATTACTTCTCCGAAATCCTGTAAGCCAATTGGATACTTCCTCATGCGGTAAATATAAACAAAAAACGGGCAGCAAGTAATCTCCAGGATGCTAATCACTCGGCTACAGGAAGCAGGAAACAAAACCTGCTTCCTTCACCAATGGCGCTTTCCACCCATATCTTTCCCCCTTCAGCCTCTATAAAATCTTTTGAAATCGCCAGGCCCAGGCCCGAACCAGATTTGTTGCTGCCATCAGTCGGCACCTGGAAATACCGGTCAAACAAGCGTTTCTGATACTGCTCGTCAATCCCCTTACCAAAATCACGTACTGAGAACTCGATATCTGTACCATGCTGGATCACCTGCACCACAACCCTCGATTTCGGTACACTGTAACGGAGCGCATTAGAAAGGAAGTTGACCAGTACCCAGGCCGTCTTCTCTGTATCCATATTAACTTTCGGCAGATCGTTCCGGCCAATCAGCTCCAGCTCGATCTCCTTTTGCTCGGCTTGAAAGCGAACCGTATCCATCGCATAGATGGCCACCTTTCTGGGGTCCGACCTAACCAGATTAAGCTGCAGATTGCCTGTTTCAACCTGCGAGAGGTCAAGCAGTTCACTGGTAATCTTCAGCAGGCGACCGCAATCTTCTTTGATATGTTGCACCAGCTGTCGCTGTTCGGGGTTCATCCCGCCAACGCGTTCGTCGTCGAGCAGTTTCACGCTCATCTTGATAGATGAAATCGGCGTTTTAAGCTCATGCGAAACCGTAGCGATAAAGTTCGTTTTCGCCTCGTGAAGTTCCTTATACTCCGTCACGTTTTTAAGCACATACACCTCGCCTGCTGTTTTAAGCGATGCGCTGATGGCATTTTCCGATGGTTCGCCAGTCACCGGTACCAGAATCTCACGTCGCTCCAGCTTAAAATATGATTCCTTGCCGTCAGCATAGATCTTCATCGGCTTCGTATCATCAGCAGCCTGTATCACGCTGCTCAGCAGGTCATTCTTTTTCATCAGCTCAAGGGCATCTGCACCAGTAAGGTCCCGCCCGTCCAAATTCAGTAGCTGTCCGGCTACCTTGTTCAGGAACAGGATCTCTTTTTTCTCGTTCAAACCGATAATAGCGTCCTGCATCTGACCAATAATTGCTTCGATCCTGAGCTTTTCCGACTGAAGCTTAGCCAGATTACTGTTTTCCCACCTGTTCAACTGTGCCGTCATGGCATTAAACTCCTCGGCCAGCTCCGCAAACTCATCGTTTCCCTTAAACTCTAAACGCTGTTTGTAATTCTTGCGGCCTATGGCCTTAATCGCCTCCGAAAACTCGCGGAGCGGATTAGCCACAAAGCCCGGAAAGTTGACACTGAAGGAAAACAATACGATAAAGCAAATAGATGCCGCAAAGATCAAATAAGTAGCGGCCTTCTCCACGCTTTGCCGGGCGGCCTCGTTTTTTCGTACAATAGCCTGCATATTCAACTCCTCAATTGCAGGTGCATCTGGCGAAGTGCTGATCTTTGGGCCGACTGCACAGACCCGGGGCGGGTAAGCGCTGTGAAGGCGCCAGAAAGGTCTGCCACGGCTTTAGCTTCACCCGGCTCTGTGATTTTTTGCTGCTCCAATTCAAGCTGCATCTTAAGCTTCTCAACCGCTGCGGCGGAAAGCGGCAGGTCATTGTCATCCAGTATACTTCTGATCTCCCGGGCATACCGTAAGCTCTCGTAATTGTCTTTCAGGATCACCCTTGCGCTTACTGAAATCTTATTCATATAGTGCAGCGACACCGCACCAAAGAAGATCACCACGAGGAACAGGAATCCGAATCCCAGGCGAAGTTTAGTTTTTATTTTCATTGTCTGTCCATATTAAGAAAGGATAACCAGATCAGTTTCCGTTTCCGAAATATTTTTTAAAAGTCGGTTGAATATTGCAGTCCTCAAAATCACCTGAAACAAATTAAGGTGCGGCTTCCCGATACAGATCGTTGTCACCTCCTTTTCAGCCGCTATTCTGGTGATGGTCTCCGTTACATCCTCACTTTTTATCTTCAGCACCTCCGCACCCAGCTCAATCGCCAGTTTAAAATTGTTGATCAGATGCCGCTGCAGGTCCAGTTTTATCCGGTCGCCCTGCTCATGACTTCGCTGCACATACAGCACAATCCAGGGCGAGCGGTAATCGGGCAGCTTCACATCACTAACCACAACCTGGATATCCTCCGACTTCAATACCTTTAGTCCATCCTTTCCAGTATAGGCCTGAAAGACACGGAAACCCTCAAGCTCGATGATCCGCGCCAGCAGGCCGCACAATTTTTTTTCATCATCAATGATCAATACGCTGTCTTGCATGACCCTCTCTTATTCTGATTTAAACTCTTTTCTGATATCACTTCCCATCTACAAAAAGCAAAAACGCAAGCTGCAGCGCACTGGAAACGCCCTTCCTGGCTAAGGCATTTCTGATCAGTTCGATTGCTTTGGTTTTCTGATTGCGTACCGTCTGCACCGATAAGCCGAGTTCTTCTGCAATTTCGGCGGTAGACTTGTCGTCAACATACAGCATTTTAAAAACGACCCGCATTTTTTCGGGCAGCTCTTCAATTTCCTGGTTTACCAGGTCGAGTACCTCCGACTGGATAACATCGTACAATGCGGTATCGCCGGCCGACTCCAGGTGTGTCCGGTATCTTTCCTGCGCCTGGGTTCTCACTTTCAGACTGTCCAGGTAGTCCAGGCAGGCGCTCCGGCAACTGATGTACAAGAACGCTTGATGTTTTGTGGCGTTTTAAAAGACCCTCGTTTTTCCCATACTTTAAGGAAACACTTTGATACCACATCTTCCGCCTCTGCACCATCGCCCAGCAAGCGACCGGCAAAATAGGTCAGCGGCCGACTATGCAGTTCAAAAAAGTGCGCAAGTGCGGTATTGTCGCCATCCTTCAGGCGCTCAATCCAATAGTCCTCCTGGCCGGTTTTTGTCGTTATCATCCTGTACAGATTCTGCTGGCAATATCATCATTTTTTAAACACTGTAGTAAGATTAGTACCTGAAACGTATGGAATTCATGCTAAATTAACATCCATAATTCAATCATGAGAAAGACTTATATCGTATTAACTATTATTTTCTTAACCTTTAATGGTATTGCTAATGGTCAGCTGAATAAACGCCAGAAAGCATTTATTACGTCATTTTTGAACGAAAGGGAGCCTAAAAAGCCTGTATTTTACTTATCAAATCATAACGATCGTGCATTACTTGAGGCGCTTAAACCTGATACATTGGTTGATATGTGGGCGTTGGCTGGCAGAAATAAGCCACAAAACAAACTCATTCTTACCCAGAAAGAAAGAAAACATATTAGCACTAAACTCCGTCAACTTAGGGAACTAAAGTGGAAAGATCGTTTACTGCCGGGTGCCAGGTTGCTACATACAGATACAGTCCAATATTACTTAAAAGATAGAGCTCTTGGATGGCAAAGGATGTATGATCGAGGAATTTCTGGTTTCTATACCTTTAGCAATCCAATATTCTTACGTAATGAAACACTTTGCATTTTTCAGTATGATTTCAGTTGTGGCAGTCTTTGTGGAGATGGCACCATAATGATATACAGGAAAGAAAATGGCCTATGGAAGCCCTACATAAACTTAGCCAATTGGGTGAGCTAACCTGATACTTCGGCAAAACTGGTAAGGGATTCCAGCAATTCCGACTGAAAGGTCTGCCCTTTGTCTTCATTGTACCACTTCTGCAATTCAATCTTCATCGTGTTAAAATCCAAGTTTTCCTCCTTTAGGCGCAGGTATAGTTGCTGACATGGCGCGGGCCTTGGTCCCCAGTTCATCAAATCCGCATCGCTTTCGTCGCGAATGATAAACTTCGGGATCGCCTTGCCTCCGTTTGTCAGATACTGCTCTATCAGAAAGGGCTCCGAATCCCTCAGCTGATAATCGATGCTGATCAAGGGATTCAATTCACTGAGTTTATGAATAAAAGGAACGAGGTGCGAGGCATCACCACACCAGGGTTCTGTGATGACGATCCAGTTTTGAGGTTTGTCAATAGCCGCAACTTTATCGGCCAAAGGTAAACTCAGTACCCCGGTTTTAAGCCATCGGTTTTGCCGTGCCCAGTTCATTTTGGTATAGTCCAGATAGTCAATATTGTTGTATGGTGCAGGTGCGTTCGGATCATTCAGGATACCCTGAAAATATTCCAGGTACTGTTGGAAAGTCATAGATTGTCTCTAAATTTTTATGTCGGATAAGCGCGGCTAATCTAATGGAAATTTCAGACATTTCAGTGAATCCGGCCAACATAAAAGCTGGTGCCAGTAATGTTGTTAAATAAGTCGTTAAAATTCATGTAGCAGTGCAACTCATCTGCCAGAAAGATGGCAGGCAATTCTAAAAGATAACTCAGATTGCCCCTGGTTGCTGCCGATATACGGGTTTGAAACAGGTTTCTCGTAGCGTTGTAAACGACAAAAGTGCCGCTGTCTTCCCGGTAACAGTAAGGGTTTGAGGGTTCCTCTTTCCAACTGAACAGCAGTCCCCCAGCCGCTGGTTCTACCCTGGGCATCAGCGGACCATAGATGTTTCCGCGGCTATACACCAAGGCCGGGTAATTGAGCACCGGCGGATTGCTGTGCCCGACAAACGCTTTCTCAAAGTTATAGGCAAAAGCGGCATTTACAGCATTGTTGTCTTTCCTGAAATCAGCGAAACCTTTATTGATCAGTGGGGTAATTCCGGAGAAGAACTGCATGAGCAGTTTTAGTTTGGCCTGATATTCCGCCTGCTCAGATGTTGAGCGTTGGTTGCCGGAATGGTGCAGACCGGTGATCACGTTTTTGTTATTTACCCTGCGCCCTACCAGTGGGCCGGTCTTTCCGGAAATTCCGCCAAATGGACCTAAATGTAAAATACCCATATGCCTGTGTTCAGGATAGTAAATATCGCGTTCAGGCCTGATAACTAACGGGCGTAGACGCTTGTCTTTTCTGGTATTTTTACCAGAAATAAGCGCATAATAACTTAAAGACTGTGTTAAAGTTATCTTATCTCTTCGTCACCCCTTCGTCTTCCCGACGGACACGCAACGTGCTTCTGCCGACTCGCGACGAAGAAAAGACGGGCAGGATTCGTTCAAAAAACGTTGATCATAGCCTGTTCCAAGATGCTTTTCCTCCCCATTAGCCAGCCTTTCACATTACATGAGCTGAATAATCATGAGAATAAGCAATGCTACGATGCAGACGAGAAGCTGGTTTACCGATGGTAGTCTGTTGGTCATGGTGTTCGATTTATGATATAGACGCACTGCTATATGCGAATGCTACATCAAATTCCAGCTTTTTTGACAGATATGTTTATAAATTTGTTAACAACCTGTTAATAAGATGTTTGTAACTAATCGAAATAATACTTGACAAGCGGGGTATTAAGTTCGTAAATTAGATTTATCAATTAGCACGTACTTTGACAGCCCTCGGAAATGCCAAAAAGAATACTTGGTCTACGGACAGAAAGTTTCTGGTCATTTCAAAGAGAAACTACAGATTCCGGATTATTGGAAACATGAACCGGGAGGATTAAATGAAGTTGAAAAAACGTAATATTAATCGTAGATGTTCAACGAAGGGCGTTATACCTGGTGAGGAATTTTAAGGAATGAATCACGATAAGGATAATTTGATCGGAAGGTGAAGTTCTCAGGAACTAAGCTGTGACGAGATAGGTTAAAGGAAAAATAGGCAATTGATATTTTATGTTTCGCTATGGCGAGGATAAAATGAAAACGGAGTACTCTGATCGAAAGAAAATGAGACTCCGTTTTTTTTTCAGGAATTGTGTTGGGTTTGTGAAATATTTGCATATTTAGCCGACGCTTTTAACGCACAAACAAATATAAATTTCATGAAAAAACAATTACTCACTGCTGCGGCAGTAATGCTCTCCCTGGCAGGGATTGCTCAAACCAAAGGGACCAGCGCGCTGGGTTTCAGAGTATCGTCCCAGAAAACTAATAGCGATGTTAATGGATCGTATAGCTTAGAAGACACAAACATGGACTTTGCCTTAAGCTATGGGAGGTTTATTAAACACAACGCTAAACTGGGTGTTCAACTGTCTTTCGGTACCGGGAAAGAGTCGACCAGTACGACAACCCTTAGTGCAGAAACAAAGCGATACGGGATTGATGTGGATTACCAGCACTATTTTCCGGTTTTTAAATCATTGTATTTGTATGCAGGCGGTCGCGGCGGTTATAGCCATGTGAAAGAAAGTCTGAGCGGAAATACGCCTGGTAATAACCCAGATAATACAGGTAATATGTATCGCTTAAGCGCAAACGGCGGACTTACCTGGTTCATATCTAAACGTTTTGCACTGGAAACAGAATTGCTTTCTGCGGGAGGTAGCTATTATAAGCTAAATAACGGGCAAAACACTAATACTTTAGAATACGAGAGTTTTTCGTTTGATGTATCTACCGGCGGACTGATTAATGACATGTCATTCAAGATTTATTTCCTTTTTTAACCTTTCAATATTAAGATTATGATCAAATATATATTAGCAGCCGGTATTTTAATGACATCTCTGGCTGGTCTGGCACAGACAAAAGGTACAACGACACTCGGTTTAGGTATAACATCAAGCAAGTCGACGATTAAGGCAGCGGGTTACGGGGATTTTAAAACCACAAACAATGCTTTCTCTTTGGGGTTTGGAGGCTTCGTTGCAGATAACGCAAAGATTGGCATCGAGGGACTGTATGGCAAAACCAAAGGGGATGGATCCGAGATGAAAGTGTATGGTGGTAAATTGGATTATCAAAGATATTATCCTATTGTGAAGTCACTTTACGCTTATGCTGGCGGCGAGGCGGCTTATTTGAAAATTGAGGACAGCCAGGTTCAGGGAACTATCGGATATGAGCGTAGCATAGATAACTACGGTTTAAATGCTTATGGTGGGATAACCTGGTTTATGAGCGAAAATCTGGCTTTGGAGACACGCTTGTTGTCTGCCGGCGCAAATTATTCTGTGAATAAGGAAACCAATTTCGGGCAGCCGATTTCACGTACAAAGCGCCAGAATTTTGACTTATCGACCGGCGGGATCATTAACAACTTTGCTTTCAAAGTGTACTTTCTGTTTTAGTTAAAATAGTTTTTAGCAGAGGGGCGCCTGGAGCGCCCTTTTTTTATTTTCACTGTTTCGTTTAACGGGTTATTCCTTACTTTAGCTGTATGTCCAAAGCCAGTAAATTACATAAAAAAGGCCAACCGGATAAGCAGCAAAAGATTTTTGTGCTGGATACTTCGGTGCTTCTTTACGATCATAACGCCTTTACGCATTTCCAGGAGCATGACGTGGCTATTCCAATTCAGGTTCTGGAGGAACTGGACAATATGAAAAGCGGTAATGAAACGCGTAACGCGGAAGCCAGGGGATTTATCAGGTTGATGGACCGGTTGTCGGCCAGCAGGCTGATGAACGAATGGGTGCCGCTGAACGGGAGCAGCAAAACCGGACGGTTTAAGGTGGTGATGGACAGGGCTTCCGTTTCGGGTAACCGAAGTTTGGAGCAGGATGCCGAGGCGGTTTTTGGTTCGGGTAAGATCGATCACAAAATTTTGAACGCAGCGCTTTCGCTGAAGCGGGAGTTTCCGAAGCGCCGGATTGTGCTGGTGTCTAAAGACATTTGTTTGCGCCTGAAGGCTAAAGCCCTGGATATTTTTGCGGAGGACTATGAAACTGGGAAGGTTAAGAACCTCGATGAACTTTATACCGGTAAGGAGTTGTTGACACGGGTGCCTGAGGGGGTTATGATAACGCTTAAGGAAAAGGGCGAAGCGGAGGCAGGTGATTTGAATCTTGCAAATGCGGATGCCAATCATTTTTGTGTGCTTAAGAGCGGAAGGAAATCGGCGATGGCCTGGTATGGACTGCAAACCGGACTGTTACAGAGGGTCAAACCAAAGCCGGTTTTCGGTATCGCGCCGCGGAATGATGAGCAGAGCTTTGCTGTGCATGCCCTGCTGAATCCGGAGATAAAGCTGGTGACGATTCAGGGTAAGGCGGGCACGGGAAAAACGCTTATAGCGTTGGCCAGTGCGCTGGAGCAGCGCAAAGATTTTCGGCAGATCTACGTAACCCGGCCTATTATTGCGATGGGGAATAAAGATATTGGTTTCTTGCCGGGAGATATTAAGTCGAAGATTGACCCGTACATGGCGCCGATATGGGATAACCTGAAGTTTATTAAAGACCAGTATGCGGACGACCCGAAGATGCAGGCGCGGATTGACGAGTTTGTGAGTTCGGAAAAGATCGTGATAACGCCGCTGGCGTATATCCGCGGGCGCACGTTGACGAAAATATTTTTTATTGTCGACGAGGCGCAGAACCTGACCCCGCATGAGGTGAAAACGATCATCTCCCGTGCTGGAGAGGATACGAAGATCATCTTTACAGGAGATATCTACCAGATAGATACCCCCTATCTTGATGCTGAGAGTAATGGTTTATCTTACTTGATTCAAAATGCTAAGCACCACCCTCTTTATGCACATATTACACTGGATAAAGGCGAACGAAGTGCATTGGCCAATCTGGCGAATGACTTGTTGTGATCTTTACCTGGCTAATGAGCGCTAATTAATCGTTTCGAGTTCTTCCTGTGTAAATGTCTTCTGACGGCCTTTTAGTTTTTCGCGCTGTGTGGTGACTTCTTTGGCGGTTATTTTGCCTGAGTTGTTTTGCCACGACTGCCTGATATAGCTTAGCAACTGGGCAATGTCTTCGTCGGAAATTTCATCGCTGTTGGCGATGCCCGGCATATCTCCTGCAATTTCCGGTGCCTCGTAAAGGTGTCCGTTAACGTTGATGGGGCCGGTAAGCCCGTGCAGTACAATGGAGATCAGCCGGTTCTTGTTTCCGGTGACCCACTGCGATTTATTAAGCGGCGGGGCGAGGGATTTAATGCCGTTTCCATCTGCACCGTGACAGGTTTGGCAGCTTGAGGCAAATAAGGCTGCACCTTTGGGGAACTGCCGGGCAAGTACCTCCGGATTGCGGTTTTTTTGCTTGTTCCAGTAATTATCGGCCGCTTTGCGGACCTGTCTGGCTACCAGTACAGATGTATCCGGCAACGCTTGCGAAAGCGTTGCAGCAAAGGCTTCTTCCCGGTATTCCAGGTTGCTCACTATAGCATCGGCCAGATATTTATTCTCCGGCTGCCGCTTGGCAAGCGCCAGGAGTAACTCATCGGCGGCGCGCTGGTTGTAGGCTTTTAAATAGCTGGCCAGGTAGGCTATATATGGCAGCGCTGGTTCATCGTTGCTATCGAGCATATGCTGCAGCGCGGCAATATATACCGGCGCCGATTGCATATGGAGTACGGAAGGGATAACGGTAAGTGCCTGAAGGCGAATGTGTGTATCAGCGTTCTTAAGGAGATTGACGACTTCGTTAGTTTCGAGCGCATGTAATCCCTCTAAAGTCCACAACGCGTGAATGGTAAGCAACGGGTTGGCCGTTTGCCGGAGTGCCTGTTTTAATGCAGGGATGGCCTGCTTATATTTCCTGTCGATCAGCGTTTGCTGCGCAAGGTCACGAATGTGACCATTGGCATGCCCGAGGAGGCCGACCAGTTGGGCAGGATTGTCGGGCACGATGGTGTGTTTTGCTTTGCTGCCGCTTGGTGTAATCCGGTAAATGCGGCCGCAATTGAGGGGCAGCGTCAGATTCCGGGCTTTGATCTGTGCCGAGAGATACGGGGTAACATAAGTTTTATGCTGGATAATGCCGCGATACATATCAAGCAGGTACAACGCGCCATCTGGACCGTTATACAGGGCTACCGGGCGGAATCTCTCATCGGTACTGGCCAGAAATTCTTTGCCTTTATAGGCTTGCTGCCCTTTGACGATATAGCCGGTCTCGGTTAATATATTGCGCTTGACAAGGTTGGCCGAAGGCTCGGCAACGAAGGCATTGAAATTATAGCTGTCGCCAAATAGGTCGCCCCGGTAAATAAGCGGTGAACAGGCTGCCGTGAAGTTGTTGAGACGCAGGCTATCATCCAGCATCCCGTCCATATAACCCCGGTTGATGCCCGGTGTAGGGCGTATCGGATATACCTTGTTGTTGGGCACCACGCGCTGGTTGTAACCGGCAACTTCACGCTGGTTGCTGTTCTTTGCGCCGAAACCCGGACTGAAATAATCGCCCCAAACGTTGGACGAGTTGTCGTTATAATACAGCCGGCCGTAGTTATCCTGACTGATCCCGAACTGACCGCGGAAGTGCGTGTGTTCTTTGAGCCATTTATCGCCCTGCTTCCGGTAGCGCGTGTCTGATTTGGCATTGTAAATCCAGTTATCGAGACCGCGAAGTAATCCGTTTGGCTGATGCTCGACATTTCCGCCCACTGCGTATTTATTATCGACCAAGGTTTTGCTGATGGGTTTGTCGTCTTTGATTTTATAATACCAGAGGTTAGGCGGCTCTGCCACAAGCAGTCCGTCTTCTATAAGGCAAAGCGACCGGGGAAGTACCAAAGAATCGAGAAAAACGGTACGCTTATCGGCCCGGCCATCATTGTCTGTGTCTTCCAGTATCACGATGTTTCCGTTGGGCAGGTCTTCTCCTGTTCCGAGCGTATCGGGCATATAGCCATTCATTTCGGCCACCCACATGCGTCCGCGATTGTCGAACACCATCGCTACCGGTGTTGTTACGAGCGGCTCAGCAGCAATCAGTTCGATATCGAAACCTGCTTCAAGCTGCATTTTACCGATGCTTTGATCGGCGGGAATGACCGGCGATGTGCTTAGGTCGACCGGTCCGACTTCTTTGTTCGGGCTAGCGGCCTTGCGGTAACTCTGACATTGATACAACGTTAAGATGATGAGGACAAGAAGCCCTGAAGTATATATTTTGTTCATTGTTCTTTTGTGTGTTTCAAAGCTATTTCAATAAAGCAAAGGCGCACCACAGTACCGGGGCCTGACCGTGCATATCGCCTGTAATACGCTTTCTGTCCAGATAATATTGTCGGCTGTTCTCTTTGTTTGTACCCTGACAAACCTCGCGGACGTCGCCATTGGGCTCGATGTATTTGGTTAGTGCGATCCAGCCTTTGCGGGCCACGAGCGCATATTCATCGGCGTTAAGCCAACCGTTTTTTACCCCGGAGATCATGGCGAAGGTAAACATGCCCGTGCCCGAGGTTTCTGGCCAGGATTCTTTATCGTCGACCAATTGAAGCCACATGCCATCGGCAGTCTGGTATTGTTTAAGACTGGCCATCATGGTTTGAAATGCCTTCAGGATTCTTGGACGGTCCTTGTTGTCCGCCGGCAGCGAAGTAAGCAGTTCGGTCATGCCGGCAGCCATCCAGCCGTTGCCCCTTCCCCAAAAGAATGGTACATCGGGGGCATGATAAAACAGGCCGTTCGGTCGCTGTATAGCGTCGAGGTAAACCACCATTTCTGCCGCTGCGCGATCGATGTATTTACGGTCGCCCGTAGCCCGGTATGCCTGGCACTGCATGTTGTTGATCATGTACATATCGTCGATCCACATCCGCGTTTGCCAGGTTAGCCCCTTATCCATCAGCGCTTTGTGCTCTGGTTTGGCATTCTTCGGCAAAGTCCATTGCTGGTCGGCAAACCATTTCCCCATATCGAGGTAAATTTCGTTTTTCTTCTGCATGTAAAGCTCGAGCGGTATGGAACCGAAAACGTTCGGGTCGACATGATCCGGACGCGGCTGCAGGCCCTTCTTTTCGTACAATAGCGGACGGAAACGATCATCGAGCTTGTCGGTCAGCCCCCGGTTGTTAGTAACAGCGCTGTATTTAAGCGCTCCGTACCAGGTACATACCTCTGAATAAGTAATAGAGCCCGGAGGTGTTGGAAAGCCGAAATTGGTATGCGGTGTTTCCAGGTAGTGGGTGGTAAGCAGGTATCCCACTTCTTTCGGGTCTGAACCTTTCGGCCAGTTTTTGAACGCCTTTTTTTGAGCTATAGCTTGTCCATGTACGATTGAAGATATAACAATGGCAGAAATGAGGATGATCAGTTTGTCGGTTTTCATGTTCGTATAGCGGTTCATTTGGTTGCAGATGCGCCTGCAATTTAATAATCTAAATCTTTTTTGGGATTATGTATATCGATTTTTTGGCGTAACATATCTGCAACTTGTGTTACTTTAGTGCTATGAAAAGATCGTGCGTTTTATCTTTATTTCTTTTGTTTGCATTGCCGGGTTTCGCCCAGCAGTTGCAGCCCGGTTCGGCTATGCCCAGAGGTGTGTTTTATACGCTGGATGACAAGGCATTTTCGACGGATCAAATTCCAAAAACCAAGAAATCGCTTATTATGCTGTTTGATGCCACATGCGAGCATTGTCAGAAAATCGGTGCTTCGCTTTCCAAACGTAATACCGAGCTGGCCGACATCAACATCTATATGGTTACGCTGGATGAGCCGCGATCGATCGACTATTATTTCGGTAAGTTTGCCAAGCCGCTCCGCGCGATGAAGAATGTGACGATTTTGAGGGATAAGGATATGGTTTTTATTCCCTTGTTTCGTCCGAAACAATATCCTGCGCTGTATTTGTACGGCAGGGACAAGACTTTGACTTTCTATTCGACCAACGAAAAGGACGTACCTAAGTTTTTTACGCTGATAAAGCAGCCTTAGCTTTTGGCTGACGGAATGGACGTTCTATCGCTTTCTGGTTTCTTCCAGTTTTTGTCGATAGGCCTTGATCCGTTGATCGAAATCCTGTCTTGGCGTGCCCGATGCAGTTAAAATCCGCTGAGCAGACTCTAGTGTGGCGATTGCTGTCTCATACTGGCCGTTTGCCGCGAGGGCGTCTGCATACTGGTTGCGGTATTCGAAATGCTGGGGCTTTTGCGCAACAATCTTGCTAAGTACGCTCAATTGGGTGGCATCGCCCTTTTTGGCCCGCTGGGACGCTGCAAAAACTAATGCATCGTCCCTCCTGTCGCGGAGGTATGTGGAGATTGTCGCCGCCTTGCTGACATAGGCTTCGGCTGCCTTGATGGCCTCTTCGGTCTGACCGTTTCTGAAATACAGCTCCCGGAGTTGCCTGTGAACGGAGGCGAGTTCCTGGTAGTCGGTTTCCAAGGATATGGCTTTATGTAACCGTTCGGCCTGCTGCGCAACGGTAAGCGCGAGCAGATTGGCCATTGCGGTGTAAACAGGCGCATAGTTTGGGTCAATTTTACGCGCACGATCCAGCCAGGACGCTGCTTCTTCGACGTTATTCTGTTGCTTCTTGAGCGCGGCCATTCGAATATATGCCGGAAGATACTGGCGATCATATTGCAAAGCGGTATCCACATATCGAATTGCGGCGTCGTTGGACGGCGCTTTCTGACTGAGGTTCAGATATACCTGCGCCCAGTTGGAGGCCATGGCCTTATGATCGCCAGCCTGGTATGCCCTTTCTTTGCTGACAAGTTTATGTATAAAACTGAACATTTCCGGGTCTTTACGCTGGAGGTCGGAACGTGTGTTCATCGATTTAAAATCGAGGGGATGGACTTTAACGGCTTCAAAATATGCAGGGTATGTTTGCGCGAAGTATTCGCTTTCATTATTCTGGGAATAGTAATCGAGCGTACGCCCCTCCTCCATGGCTTTATAATAAAGTGCGCGTATTTTCCGGTTTTCCTCGTCGGTAAGCACGGTACCATGAAACAGATGAACATACTCATGGAGCAGGACGTTCCGTTCGCCGAAGGCGCCCTTTTCGACATATTCTATCCCGGCGGCGCCGCTGCCCACGCCGCGGATGTCCATCCACTGCCGGTTATCGAATGTTGTCATAAACCGGAACGAGGGTGACTTCATGGCGATAGCCAGGTCGTGATGCAAGGGCGGGATGCGGAAAGACTCGCCTTGTTTGGCTAGAAAGGGAAAATAGACGGTCGCCGTGTACAATTGGTTCCAGACCATTGCCTGTACGGTGCGGCCTGGATAGTCAGATATGTTGGGAAAGACCTGATGAAATGTTTCCGGATTAATGAGCAGAAAGTTTTTTAGCCGGCTTTGAATGGCATCGTAATTTTCCTGGAAGGGTATCCGACGTGACCTGATGACGCTGGCAAGGCCATTGTGAGCGGGGCCATAGTGCGGTTTATTCAGCAGTATGCGAGTAAAAATAGCCTGTGCGGAGTCTAACGCAAGCCTGCGGCTGTCTGCAAAGTTGAGGTAATATATCGAGCCGAGGTACATATCTGGGAGCTGTGAGGCAGGGTATTTCTCCTTTACTTTGCGGGCGACGTGAAGGGCTGAGTCGATCAAATTGCGTCGCAAGTATTCGTCAGCAGCATAAAGTTGGCGCGAACAGCTGAATCATCCGGCCGCGCATAATCTGCATAAGTCAGGTTGGTATGTCCGTTTCAGAAATGCCAGTGAGTTTGGTAATGCAGGGAATCTATTGCGAGTGCCAGGTCCCACTGGGCAGCCATTGCGTTGAGCTGCATGGCGTCTCCCCTTCGCCAAATGGCATAACCATAGCTAAAGCGTGCATCGGCGTTTAATGGATCCAGTTGCAATGAACGCTTAAGCGGGCCCTCAGCTTTGTCTGGCTGTTGGTTCCAGAAACAGGCATCGGCCTCTAAAAGATAGGCAGCTGCATTTTCAGGGAATTTCTGCTGGAGATCTTTTGCTATTGTTAAGGCTGAGGTATAGTTTTTTTGTAAGATAAGCACCTTGCCCTTCAGCAGGAGCGCGGCCGGGTGTGCAGGATGCCTGTCCAGGATCTCTTTTGCGCAACCCAGTGCATTCTCGAGTCGCCAGCCTGCTATCTCTAATTTTCCTTTCAGCAATAGTGCCTGATCGTTTGCCGGGTTTTCCTCTAGCAGCCTGTTGACAATAAGCGCTGCATTGTGGTAAGCATTGTTGTCAATTTCCTGTTCCGCGAGAATAAGAAGGCGCTTCTCGGAGTTCTCTGGTAGCTCCTTGAGCATACTTCGAACGGAATCGGCTTTGTTTTTGAGTTTTAGCCTGATCATCCGGAACTGCTCCTTGCTGGTGTTGTCGGGATCATTGTACTGCCCGCTGGTGCTGGTTGCGAAAATGAACGGGATCAGCAGTATCGTCAAATGTAGTCTCATAGTCCAGATTATCCACCAATATAAAAAAAATGGTGTAGAACAGACACTATGGTACGTTTTATGTTAGGTCTAATTACGAACAAAAACCTCTATTATGAATTACAAGAAATTAATTAACAGCCATTTATCAAAAAGTACCTGCAGCACGTCGACTGCCGTAGTGGGATTGGTAGCAGGATTGGCCGTAGGCGCTGCGCTTGGAATATTGTTTGCACCTGATAAGGGAAGTGCGACACGGGAGAGACTGACCGACAGGGCGCTTGGCCTGGCCGATGATGTGAAAGACGGACTGCATTCGCTTAAAGATACGATCAGCACCGGAAAAGACAGTCTGGTTGGTCTGAAGGATGATGTGATCGAAAAGGTGAAGACTAAAGCAAGCAGTATCTCCCAGGAGTATAAGGATTTCAGGGAATCGGAACTGAATAAGTCGGCCGCAACCGACGCTGATACCGGGCAGGCTTAACTGCTGATCTTGGCCTGGTGGTTGAAGAAGGCCCTGGTTATGGGTATAAGCAGCAATCCGCACAGTGCGAAGATGACAAATGATATACGCAGGTTGAATGCATGGGCCAGGTAGCCGATAAGCGGCGGGCCCAGCAGCATACCTGTAATCGAATATGTGGCGATCACCGATATCGCCATTCCTGGTGAATACTTTTTAGAAGCGCCTGCCAGTGCATAAGACATGGGTATAACGGCTGCTGTTCCAAAACCGACCAGAGAAAAGCCGATCATGGCTGTCCAGAATGCGGGAAAGATGACGGCCATACTGATGCCCAGAACGATGCAAACAGCACTCATGATATATGTTTTTGGCATCCCGAAACGCGCAATGATGATGTCGGACAAAAACCGCGAGGCGGCCATAAAGGTCATGAAAATCAAGTATCCGTAGGTGAAGATGTCGACCTTTACAACCTGCTGGAAATAGATGCCGCTCCAATCGAACATCCCTCCTTCGCAGATGGCGCACAGAAACACAACCATGCCAAGATAAAATATATAGGGATCTGGCTTCTTGAGATTTAGCTTGTTTCCCGACTGCGCGCGATCGCCTGCCAGTAAGAACTGGTAAGCGTAGATGGTGAACAGTACCATCACGCCCCCTACTACAGCGAAATGTACGGTCAGCGACGTGCCGAGCGATAGCAATAAGGTGGATATGACAATGCCGGCGATCCCGCCGATGCTCCAAAAGCCATGAAATGAACCGATGATCTTATTCTCAAATCTCTTCTGCAGGGTAAGCGCCTGGGTGTTGACCGATATATTGAATACCCTTGTTGTGAATGCAAACAGGGTGATTGCAACCACCAGCGTAAAGACATTATGAGCCGTACCGATCAGCAGCAGGCACAAACCGTTTAACGCAAAACCTACGGCGAGCGGTACGCGGCTATTGTATTTTGAGACCAGCCATCCGGATATGGGAAGGCCAAGCAGTGACCCTACGGGCATGGCGAGTAAAATTGTGCCAAGTGCCGCCTCATTCAGATCAAAAGCCGTCTTTATCGTTGGAATTCTGGACGCCCAGGTGGAAAAACTTAAACCGGACGCAAAGAAAAAAAGGCTTAGAAACAGGCGATGTGTGCTATTGGAAATCATAGGGGGAAATGCTGCCGCAAATGTACGATATTTGGTATTTAAAAATTATATACTAGCTTTACAAAAAACTTTAGGGGTGCCTTGTGCTGAGATATACCCTTTGAACCTGATGCAGTTAGTACTGCCGAAGGGAAAAGTGAAAGCAATCCGCTTGCTTTATTTTTGTCCTGTTTAAGGATTCTCCCCTACAGTTTTCATGATTTAACCTGTTTAACATGGAAATTACTGTAAACCAAAAATCTTATCAGCTTGATGCGACTTGTTCGGTAAGCCAAATGCTGGAGCAAGTGTTTGATGCTGGCCCGCGCAATATTGCTGTGGCCGTAAACCAGACTGTTGTGCCCAGACATGAATGGCCCGAAAGGCTGTTAAACCAGGGCGACCAGGTGATGATCGTTAAAGCTACCCAAGGCGGATAACCTTAATCTTTTAGACTATGAGACAAGAAAAAGTTCCAAATGAAGGACTGATCAGCCGGACGCCTTTTCCTGCGTCGCGCAAAATTTATGTAAAGGGCGAAATGTATGACATCGACGTGGCCATGCGTGAGATCACGCTGACGGAGACAAAGATCCATAATGGTTTTGGCCTGACTGAGCCGAATGCACCTGTAACTGTTTATGATACAAGTGGTCCGTATACAGATCCTGAAGTAGAAATTGATGTTCGAAGCGGTCTGCCGCGACTCCGCGAGCAGTGGATACTAGGCAGGCAGGATGTGGAGCAGCTGGATCAGATTTCGTCTGATTACGGACAGATGCGGCTGGCTGATGAAAAGCTGGATCAGTTTAGGTTTAAGCATCTGGCGAAGCCTTTGAAAGCCAAAGAAGGGCGCAATGTATCTCAAATGCATTATGCCCGTCAGGGTATTATTACCCCGGAGATGGAGTACATCGCGATACGCGAAAATCAGCGGACCGGTGGACATATTACACCGGAATTTGTGCGCGACGAAGTAGCCCGTGGTCGAGCGGTGATTCCCTGCAACATCAATCACCCGGAACTGGAGCCTATGATTATCGGCCGGAACTTCCTGGTGAAGATTAACGCCAATATTGGAAACTCTGCGGTTACTTCTTCTATTGAAGAAGAGGTCGAGAAAGCCGTATGGGCTTGTCGCTGGGGCGCAGATACGATCATGGATTTGTCGACCGGCAAGAACATTCACGAAACGCGCGAGTGGATCATCCGGAACTCTCCTGTACCGATCGGGACGGTTCCGATCTATCAGGCGTTGGAAAAAGTAAATGGTAAGGCTGAGGATCTGACCTGGGAGCTTTTCAGGGATACGCTGATTGAGCAGGCTGAGCAGGGTGTAGATTATTTTACGATCCATGCTGGTGTGCTACTGAGATATATACCGCTGACAGCCAAGCGCGTGACGGGTATTGTTTCGCGTGGTGGTTCAATTATGGCCAAGTGGTGCCTGGCGCATCATAAGGAGAATTTCCTCTATACGCATTTTGAGGAGATCTGTGAGATTATGAAGGCTTACGATGTGGCTTTCTCATTGGGCGACGGCTTAAGGCCAGGTTCGATTGCAGATGCAAATGACGCGGCCCAGTTTGCCGAGCTGGAAACGCTTGGGGAGCTGACGAAAATAGCCTGGAAGCATGATGTGCAGACGATTATTGAGGGTCCGGGGCATGTACCGATGCATCTGATCAAGGAGAATATGGATAAGCAGCTGAAGCATTGCGATGAGGCGCCGTTTTATACGCTCGGGCCGCTTACGACCGACATTGCTCCTGGGTATGACCACATTACTTCGGCGATTGGTGCCGCGATGATAGGCTGGTATGGTACGGCAATGTTGTGCTATGTGACGCCGAAAGAGCATCTGGGCTTGCCGAATAAAAAGGATGTGAAGGACGGGGTTATTACGTATAAGATCGCGGCGCATGCTGCTGATCTGGCTAAAGGTCACCCCAGCGCCCAGCATCGGGATAATGCGCTAAGTAAGGCACGGTTCGAATTTAGATGGGAGGACCAGTTTAATCTGGCTCTTGATCCGGATACTGCGCGCGAGTTTCATGATGAGACTTTACCTGCGGATGGTGCTAAGGTTGCGCACTTCTGCTCTATGTGCGGTCCGAATTTCTGCTCGATGAAGATTACGCAGGATGTGCGTGAGTATGCTGCTAAGCAGGGCGTTGAAGCAGAAGAGGCGCTGGCTAAGGGTATGGAGGAGAAATCGAAGGAGTTTAGTGAAAAGGGCAGCGAAATTTATTTGTAGGTTAATTGCCAAGGATAAAGCATGGAACTGATCGTGATTTCCAGTCCCGCTGAACTTGAAGCTGAAGCGCCGCTGATTAACCGGCTGTTTGAGGCTGGTATGCAGTTGTTTCATCTCAGAAAGCCGGGTCTGCCGCTGGCGAGATACCGGGATCTGCTCGCTGGAATAGACGCCGCGTTCCATGACCGTGTGGCACTGCACCAGCATCATGAACTGGGCGATGAATTTGGCATCCTCCGTTTGCATTTGCCCGAGCTGCAGCGAAGGGAATTAGATGCGAACGGCTATCCTTCGCTTTACAAGGATAAGTATTTGAGTACTTCGGTGCACAGCAGAAAGGATCTTGGTGCGATGAGTCGTTTTGAGTATGTCTTTTACGGGCCGCTGTTCGACAGCTTATCTAAACCCGGTTACCGGGGAATCGGTTCAAGTAACATAGTGATTCAGGCCGCTGAAGCGCCCGGCGTTGAAGCTGTGCAGCCGCGCCTGATCGCTTTGGGGGGAATTTCGGCGACTAAACTGGGTGATGTGCAGATGATGGGCTTTGATGGAATTGCTGTACTGGGTGCTATTTGGAACGTGCCGGCCAGAAGTCTGGATAATTTTAATCACTTGAAATGGGAAACAGACCTTATGCGTTGACGATAGCCGGATTGGATCCGAGTGCAGGGGCCGGACTTCTTGCCGATGTGAAATGTTTTGAGCAGCATGAGGTTTATGCTTTCGGCGCGTGTTCGGCGCTGACTGTGCAAACGGATGATTGCTTTATCCGAAATCAATGGCTGGAAGCTTCGGAGATCATTGCCCAGGTGGAACCGCTTGCCAGGAAATTTAAAATTGTTGCCTGCAAGATCGGGATCATCAAAGATTTGCATGTTTTGCTGGAGGTAACGGCTTTTCTGAGACATGTGAATCCGTCGATCTATATGGTATGGGACCCGGTGATATCGGCAAGTACAGGTTACCAGTTTCATCCAGACCAGCTTGATGTCGGGTTGCTTACTGATGCTCTTTATTCTATTGATGTAATAACACCTAATTATGATGAAATACAGCTGATTAAACCTATTGTGAGTCCGAAAGAAACCGCCTGCGAATGGTCAGAATACTGTGCCGTACTGTTAAAGGGCGGACACAATCCGGAACAGCCGGGTACCGACTACCTGTATATAAAAAATGAGGCGGTACCGATTGAGCCGGCTCTTGCAGAGTTGCCGGCCAAACATGGATCGGGTTGCGTCTTGTCGGCCGCCATCACGGCTAACCTGGCTTTGGGGAATTCGATTGAACGTTCGTGCAGACTCGCTAAGCATTATACAGAGAAATTTCTTGCCAGCAACCAGACGTTGCTTGGATACCATACGACCTAAATATTATGATTGATCAGTTACATTATATATCGAACGCTAGCGATTCATTGTCAACCCTTAATGCAATTTCGGATGTCCTGAACGCAGGCGGAAAGTGGATACAGCTTCGCATGAAGCATGCGGCTGTAGAAGAGATACTCGAAACGGGTGTGAAGGCGCTGCAACTGTGCAATGAATACGGTGCAAGGCTGATTGTAAATGACCATCCCGAAGTTGCGCGACGAATTGCTGCTCATGGTGTGCATTTGGGCCTGGCCGACATGCCGGTTCCTGAAGCCAGAGCGCTACTCGGTCCTGATATAATTATTGGCGGTACTGCCAATACGATCGAAGATATCCGTCGCCGCGCCGCTGAGAAGGTCGACTATATCGGCCTTGGGCCCTATCGGTTTACCGGTACAAAACAAAACCTTAGTCCCATACTGGGTTTGGGAGGCTACGAAAATGTAATGCAGCAAATGCGGGATGAGGGGATCACAATTCCGGTTATTGCTATCGGCGGTATTATGCCAGCCGACATCCCTCAGCTAATGTCGGCTGGCGTTCATGGAATAGCTGTGTCATCTGCGTTGACAGGTGCCGGTGATCTTCGTAGCCGTCTGGCAGAAATGAATGAACTAATAAAATCTTTCAAACCTGTTTTACAATAAGATATGCTTAAGGTAGGAAACAAAATATTTAAATCCAGGTTGTTTACCGGAACAGGCAAATTCAGCTCGACCAGCGAAATGGCGGAGGCAATTCTGGCTTCCGGATCGGAACTTGTAACGGTGGCCTTGAAGCGGGTTGATCTGCAGAATAGCGAGGATGATATCATCGGACATTTGAGACATCCACATCTTAATTTGCTGCCGAATACCTCGGGTGTCCGCAATGCAAGAGAGGCCGTTTTTGCCGCCCAAATGGCACGTGAGGCTCTGGAAACCAACTGGATCAAACTGGAGATTCATCCGGATCCGAAATACCTGATGCCAGACCCGGTTGAGACACTGCTGGCAACGGAAGAACTTGCGAAGCTGGGCTTCATTGTGTTGCCCTATATTCACGCCGATCCGGTACTATGCAAGCGGCTCGAAGATGCAGGAACGGCAGCAGTAATGCCTTTGGGATCGCCGATTGGCAGTAACAAGGGCTTAAAGACGGTCGACTTTCTGGAAATCATCATCAGTCAGAGTCAGGTGCCTGTGATCGTCGACGCTGGGATCGGCGCGCCTTCCGACGCTGCGAAGGCTATGGAGATCGGCGCAGATGCTGTCCTGGTGAACACCGCCATTGCTGTTTCCGCCAATCCGGTCGGCATGGCGGAGGCCTTTAAACTCGCTGTAGAGGCAGGCAGAATGGCTTTTGAGGCAAAGCTGGCCCGTACGAACGTACAGGCGGTGGCAAGTAGTCCCCTTACCTCCTTTCTTGATTGATTTATCGCATGGATAGCACGTTTAAAGATGTATTTGGCCGGTATGACTGGGATGTTGAGAAGGCAAGTATTTACAGCAAGACTTCGGTCGACGTTTCAAACGCCCTGCATGCGGTAAACCCCGGGCTGGAAGATTTTAAGGCCCTGATCTCCCCTGCCGCCGCACCCTATCTGGAGCAGATGGCAGCTTTGAGTCAGCAGCTGACACAAAAGCGGTTTGGCAAGGTCATTCAGCTCTACGTACCTCTTTATCTTTCCAATGAGTGCAACAATATATGCACCTATTGCGGCTTTAGTCTGGATAATAAAGTGCGACGCAAGACATTGACACCCATCGAGATTATGCAGGAGGTTGCGGCCATTAAGGAAATGGGCTATGAACACGTGCTGCTGGTAACAGGCGAGGCTAATCAGTCGGTACACACGGGATATTTCAAACAGGTTCTGAAACTGATCAAACCCCACTTCTCCCAGATATCGATGGAAGTACAACCCCTTGATCAGGCGGACTACGAGGAATTGATTCCCTACGGACTGAACTCGGTGCTGGTTTACCAGGAGACTTATCATAGGGAAGATTATAAAAAGCACCACCCAAAAGGTAAAAAGTCGAATTTTTTGTACCGGCTGGAGACTCCCGACCGACTTGGATCGGCCGGCATTCACAAAATGGGTTTGGGTGTGCTGATTGGTTTGGAGGACTGGCGCACAGATTCTTACTTCACGGCAATGCACCTGTCTTACCTGGAGAGAAAGTACTGGATGAGCAAATACAGCTTGTCTTTTCCACGATTAAGACCCTTTAGCGGCGGCCTTGAACCGAAGGTGGTGATGAGCGACCGGGAGTTGCTGCAGCTGATCTGTGCTTACCGGATCTTCAACGGCGAGGTGGAATTATCGCTGTCGACCCGCGAATCTGAGCTGTTCAGGAACAATGTGATTAAGCTGGGAATTACTTCTATGAGCGCGGGCTCCAGGACCAATCCGGGAGGATACGCAGTTGAACCGCAGTCGCTGGAGCAATTCGAGATCAGTGATGAGCGTACTTCGGATGAGATTGCACGAACGATTATAGATAAGGGTTATGAGCCGGTTTGGAAGGATTGGGATAGAAATCTGGTCGTTTAGCTAAGCAATAATGTTACCTTTGCAAAATGGCAGCAATAGGACAATACAATGATCTCCGGGTGGTCGAGAAATCGGATTTAGGCTTTATTTTGACGGATGGTGAGGATAAAGTGCTGTTATCCTATCATGAGGCGCCAAAGCATGTTGCTGTCGGCGATAATCTGAACACCTTCGTTTATCTGAATAAAGAGGGCCAAATGGTAGCCACAACGAGGCGACCGAAAGCCTGTGTAGGAGATTTTGCTTTTTTGACCGTTGTGGATGATTCTGAGGACGGTGCCTTTATGGATATCGGTATTGGCAAGGATATTTTTGTGCCGCGCCGTGAGCAGAAACGCCCGATGTTTAAGGGCGACAGGCATGTGGTGTATGTGTTTCTTGATGAGCGGAACGGCCGGATGACGGCTTCGTCTAAGCTGCTCGACTTTGTGGAAGAGGATGATATTGATCTGGAAGAGGGCGACGAGGTAAGTTTGCTGATTGCGGACCAGTCTGATTTGGGCTATAATGCGATCATCGACAATAAATATATCGGATTATTATATAACAACGAGTTGTTCGAAAATATTGCCCCAGGTGAAACCAGAAAAGGCTGGATCAAAAAAATCCGTGTGGAGGGCAAAATTGACCTGAGTCTGCGCCCGATGGGTTATGGGCATATTCTTGATACTAAAGACACCGTTTTAGCTGAACTTAAAGCAAGCGGCGGTGTGATTTCCCTGGGCGACAAAAGTGACCCGGATAAGATCTACGATCGTTTTGCAATCAGCAAGAATGCGTTCAAAAAGGTGATCGGCGGCTTGTATAAGGACAGATTGATCACGGTATCTGACCATGAGATCAGGCTGGTTGACCAGGAAGGGGATTAAAAGTTAAACCCGACTGATATGTATGGTAATGTGGCTTCTCGCGAGAACCCGACGGTCGCCTGCAGCAACAAGACCTCCCCTGGCATCAGGTAAAGGCCGCCGCCATAACCATGGTGCCATCTGTCTGATTGCTCACCTTTTTCCCAGACCCGGCCTACATCATTGAATCCGATCAGTCCGACTGTACCTGGAACCAGATAGGAAGTAAAATTGAACAATTTTAGCCGCATATCCAGGTTGTGGTAGGCCATTGAAGTTCCGGTAAATCGCCTGCTGTTGAAGCCGCGCAGACTTGATGATCCGCCGAGCTGCATACGCTGGAAGAAGGTAGGAGCACCAATTACCGTTCCGCCGCCGATCCTGTTGGCCAGGACAAGCCCGGAATTATTTGGATTGATGTAAAATCGAAACTCTGAATGAACAGATGCATAACGGTCGCTCCCCTTATCTAACTGTTGCTGGCCGACGATGGATGTCTTCCAATATATCCCGCTTTTTGGAATGGCAGGATTGTTTCTGGAATCGTAGGTGAAGCCGGCAACAAACCCACCATAGTACTTATCAGCGAATATTTCCTCTTCAGGGTTTACTGCATCGTAATCGGCGAAGAAACGCTCGTCATTGCCCCATCGGCTGCTGGTGTACCGGGATCCTAGAATACCGGCCTCAACTTTAAACTGCTTGCTGAGCGGGCGGCTCAATCTGAGATCTATGTTCAGATAGTCATACCTGTTTCTGTAGTAAGAGATGCCATCTTCGCGGCCATACAGCTCTTCGTCCTCGTCGTCCATATCCAGATATACGGTATTATTGCCGATGCCGAAGAAGTTATTCAGACCATTGGGACCGAGGAGATTTCCGTGAATAAGCAGGTCGTTTTTTCCGATTGCCTGTTTGAACGTACTTTCGTAGTCAAAAATAAACGATTGGCGTCCGGTAGAATAATTGGCCCAGAACTGGTGTTTAACGGCAAAGGGTTCGAGTCTGAAGCCCTGCTTCTCTATAATGTAACCCAGACCGAGCTCAAAGCCACGGTCGATATTATAATTTAAGCTGAATAAAGGGCCACTACGGTCGTACAAGAAGCTGTTGCGGTCAAATTTGTTCACCAGCGTATCCTTCGATAAGCGGAATTTGGCATACCTGCGCTCGGGCAGTTCGTTGGCCTCATCGGAGCGGTCGTAGATAAAGGCCTTGTTTGCAGGCTGACCAGCTACGTCGAAACGGTCTTTTCCGTCGCCGCCAATTAGCCTGACTTTTATTGGGGACTGATCTGCACCGCTGATATTGAATACATCATCACCAGCCAAACCGAACAACCTGATTTCTTTCGTTATTGCAGGATCAAAGGTACGCTGATAGACGAGCCTGCCCTTCTTTCCTTCCTTGTTGATGTTGTTGACGACAACTTCAATATATCCGCCAGCGGTATGCCGAATCCCGAAAATCTCCTTTTTATCAGATGCCGGTACGTCTACATATATCGATAAAAACCGGTAGTATTTTTCTGCCAGCGAGTCGAGTTTATTTCTCCTCGACCTGAAATTGTGCACAAGCTCTTGTCCGCCAAGGCTGAAAATGGTATCCGGCATTTTGCGGAAGGCCCGGTCGACAACCGCGTCTGTAAGATGTTCCTGTACATATTGAACCTCTTCCTTCCAGGTTTTTAAATCCAGCTCATTTAAAAAATAACGATCGAAATAGCGTTCATTGAAATTCCAGTGCTGAACATCGCGAATATCCGGACTATATGGCTGAAGATGCGATTTGAGCCATTGGTGGTTTAATATCCATGGAAAAACACCCGATGTCTTATAGAAGACCTTGTCGCGGTCGCGCGGAACCGGAATATAAGTTGTTTCGCCCTTCTTTTTATCGGCGAACCAGCGCCAGTTGTCCTCGTGCCGGTCCCAGTCGCCCAACAGAAAATCAAGCAAGCGGGCCCGGAGTGTCAGGCGCTGATCTGCCCGGGTATCATTATCCTCTTCTATTTTGCGCTGCGCCTTGAGCGTGTTATCGGTTTCATCCTCGTAAGGTGATCGGGGTTCAAGTAAATAAACGGCGTTAGCAAACTTTTCCCGGTATTCTCCAAATACGGGGTCGTCGCCCACATAAACAAGTTCAGGTACTACATGGGGAATACCTAATGCCGATGCCAGGGTGGGAACGACCAGTGCGCCAAAGGGATGGTTGGTAGACACCTGGTCTTGCGCGATTGCCTTGGCTATGGTTGGCCTCAGACTTTCCGGTAGGCCCTGCTCGGGGTATTTCTGCACCGTACGCAAGGCCCACTCCTGTCCGGCTGTATCAACCAGTCGAAGTGAACGCGTTTGCATGCCGCCGCCGAGCTTGACGATTTTGAAACCGCCCCGCTCCTTTCCCAGTTCGATGATACGGATCTTTACTGGTGTGGCCCATACCTTGCGGTAACTCTCTCCAAGCCAGAACCGGTGAAATCCGCTCACCCGATCGTATTCGGGACCTACGGCTACCTCAATGGAATCGTTTGCCGGGCGATTTTGAGCAGATGCACTGCTGAGGGCAAGGGATAGTACACTGAAGGCAAATAACGCGGGGAAGATTCTGCGAGGCATATTTACTTCATTGAGTTGTTCAAATTAACGCTGACTCTGAGCGCTTTAAGACCCTCTACACCCTGCAGCTCTTCAATCTCCAGGCGTTCAACCTCTTCGCCCAGCAAGTTTTGCTTTTGAAGCTTTTTGATATAGCGCATATATTCCTGGGCCTCAGAATGGTTGAAGTATACAATCGCGATTTTGCCGGGCTGGGTTAAGCGTTCTGTTGTATTCTTTATGTGTGCTTTATCTATTCGCTTCTTAACCATCTGGTAGCGGATATTGTAACTGCCCTCTACATCGAAGCGTTGCTCGTCGATCCGAAAACTGACATCAATTGGCTTGTCGTAAACAAATATGAGTTGTGTGGTTTCCAGCGGAAGCGAAAAATATGGCCCAAGATTGTTCGTCGTTTGCGCTATTTCAGCCAGCACACGGAGTTGTCTTAGCCTGAAGGCACCCAGAAGTTCGTCCCTGAAAGGCACGTCGGGGGCAATTGACTGACCCAGATATATGTCGAATTCTACACCATCGGTCCTGAATTTTTCAAAATAATTCGGATAAATGGCCTGGAGTTCAGCATTGAATTCGTCCAGGTGACGGGTGACTGCGAGATTAATCATCTGCATGCTCTTTTCGTACCGCTCCCTGTTGTCAAATATTTTGCTTTCGGGGCCGGATTGCAGAAAATACTCCGAAACCGCACCCTTAAGCTGCGGATGCTCAGCACTTAGCTGCCGGAGGGCTGCAGGTATTTGTCGCTGCAGGTAGTCTTCGGTTTTCAGGATCTCCCTATCGGATAGCTCGTCGACTTGCCTGTAGTCCCAAATACAGTCGGATTGCGGCAGATCGTGATCGCAAAGCGCAACTGTTTCCCCAATCTTTCGAAGCGTTTTGTCGAGCAGTTCGAACTGCAGGGTAAGATCTTTTCGGATGGCCGCATTACGCTGAATGCTGGAATTACGAATATCTATAGCACCGTAGAAGGGAAACACATCACGGAAAAATATGGACTCGACCGGCAAATTACGCTCGCGGGCACCGGACTGCATGTAGTGATAGGCAGCCTCATTGAACCGCCACTGTATGGCCGGCTGGAGTGCCGTAAATTTGTCGGTAATAATATCCTGGATCTCGTTATTGAAATCGGTTATGATGTTGTGAAACAGCTGAGCAAGCAACGGAAAGGCCCGCTCGATCTTAGTCAGCGTGTGACCGTTAAATACTTTTCGTTCGCGCGTATAGAACTCCAGACAGCCTACCAGCTTGGCATTGTAATATAAGGGGAACAGTGCATAGGATTTAATGCCCTCTTCGCCCAGGAGTTGCAGCAAGGGATAGTTTTCCTGTTCTTCCTTTGTAATTTCAGGAAATATGAGCGTGCGCGGTTGCTTCAGGTAATCTTCAATAAGGCGGTGGACCTCTTTTTCATCCAGTTCGCGCTCGCGCGCCAGCTGTACAACGATGCTCTTGAAACCAGAATGCTCGTTGATCATGAGTTTTTTGTTCAGCTGCAGATAGGGCAGCATACCAAAATCGGCCTGATCTGTACCCACCAGCGCCTTGAGCGCAACGTTAATGGCTTCGCTATGCTCCGCTTTGCGCGACTCGTTGTGCGCAATAATCAGGTTTTTAACTGATTCAAGAATATACTCTGCGGTGACGTCTGTTAAGCTGACGATGGATATGCCCTCAATCTTAAACAACTGAGGCGGGATGAGCTTTGTAAGAATTTTAAGGATATTTCGCTCGTCCTTAATATCGTCTTTAACATCCTTCAGATTATACTCCGGAAGTTTTGCCTCGGTGCTTATATCTAAAAACCGGGTGTCTACGTCCAAACGGTAGTACTTGAGTAAGTGTGTTTCCGGATCTATAATAGAATGAATAGAAGATTGTGTATTCGTTAAAGAGAAATTATAGTACTTCTCCATGACGAGGTTGTAAAATGATGACAGCAGCTCCGCTTCCATTTCCTTTTTTGGTGGCAGCGTAAGGTCGTGTTTTAGGTTACAGCGGTTTGGCTCCATAAACACGCTGTAAAAAGCATCCGTTCCGTAGTGGAATAGGCCAGTTAGCGGGGTACCGATAGCCCAGCACTGATTCTGTTCATCATTTAGAATAGGCGATAAAGAAGTGTGGATCAGTTCAAAAAGCGGCGCATACTTTGCAGCCTGGTCGGCAGCAATTGGCCGCCGCAGTTCGGGAAATTTTTCAAACTGTTCTAAGATGTACTTGTAAAAATTGACCTTTGCCGTTTTTTCAACCTCCACCCTCGCCTCTACATACCTGATAAAAGGGTATAATGACAAGTGTATTTCTGCGCCAAGCAGATTATTTCCGCTAGTAGGCTCAGTATGTGTGTTGAGATTTAACGTGATAGCTTGCATGGCGTTCTTTACCTGGCAAAGTTAATAAATTTTAAAATGTTGCCGTCTGTGATCTCATCGCCCTCATTTGAGATGTATAAGTTCATATCCTTGTCGAACGCAATGCCTTCGGGCTGATTGAAAACCGATGAATTTAGATGGTGGCCCTCTTTAATTGACCAGTTCGGGTCGGTTACGATCAGCAGTTTGTTGGCTGAGAGCAAAACATACCATTCCCCGGTGTCAGGTTTTTTTGCCATTGCCGAGGGCGACGGGCGACCACGTAATTTCAGATTTATCTTTTTAAGTTGCTCCAGATCAATACTGAACTCATCATCGAGATAAAGGGAGTCGGCCTGCTCCAGATAATTGAAGATGTAGCCGCTCACGCGCTTCGTCTTTTTGTCTTTAGCACAACTTTTACATAGAACGTATAGCTTGTTTGTTGCCGAATCGGCAAACAGGCTCTCGTACTCACCTTTCGGAAGTAATGTGCGGTATTCTTTGACGTTTTCTGCAACTTTCTTCTGCGCTTCTGAACGCAGGAAGGAGTAAAACCTGCCATTGCTTTTAAGCACAAATATCCGCTCACCTAGCATGCCTATATCCTCAAAATCGCCGTTCTTGGCAAACTTGGTGTTTTGCTGCTTTTTGATTCCCCAGGCTTGTCTGAAGAGTTTCCCCTCTTCGTCTTGTATACTGTAGATGGTGTCTGCCCTGCCATTATAGAGTGCAATGCCGGATATTTCAAGCAGACTTGATGGCATCTTGAACTTTTCCGGCTTGGTGAGATCATAGCTGCCAGGCGATGTAGCCTTAGGGCGGGCGCATGCTACAACAAAAACCAGCGGCGCTATGACTGAGAATAGGATCAGCGTTTCGATTCTTCTCATGCTAAATTGCGACTAAATAGGCCGCTGTAATGAATGCGAGCACGGCAGCCACTATGCCAAACATAAACACGTTGTATGCGACGCGTAGTAAACGGTATTTGCGCCCCAGGACGACACCCTGAGCATATACGTCACGAATCAGGCTTCCATAAAGAAAGTCCCTGTCGCCCATCATTTTAACCATTCCTTCTTCATAATCCAGCAAACTCATCCGGTAGAAGTTCCCGAAGAAAAGCAGGTTTACGCGTTTCGCCCTGATGTCCTCATTTGTAAATACGCCTTCCGGAATAGACGGACGTGTAGCAAGTATGGAGAATACCATGGTAACCACGCATATAATGAGCAAGAGCAATGTAGGGATGATCAGGTGTGGATTATCCTCCAACTTCCGAAGTAGCAAACTAAGTATAACGGATAAAATGATCGAGTTTGTCGAAATCATGATATGCGCTTTGTTATCGGCCATATCACTTAATCGCTGATGGTTTGCCGAAGTGATCCTGAACATGGTTTCTATACCACGCTCTGGTTTATCGCTTTTATTTTTTTTGTCACCTTTAGACGAATTATCCTCTGCATTCCATGGCAGCAATTGCGACAAATCCCCCCCTGCTTTGGCTACGCCGTTTTCCAGTTCAGCAAGGTTGGCTCTTTTGCCCTCGTTCAACAGTTTACGGCAAAATTCTGTATGGTAGGTGTGCGCCTTAAACAATGAAATGGTTTTATTTTTCCATTCGGCCCGATCTATACGGCTTCCCGAGCATGCCTCAGCTTCTTTCCGCATGAGCTTGTTCCTTACCTTGAAGTCAGGACCTCCTAGATGGAACAGGTCGGCATCGCACACGATTTCCTGCAGGAGGTTTTGCGGCTCCTGAGGCATTTTTGTCGCCATAATACAGCCCTGCACTTGTGCAACGGTATCGGTATCAACCTGATTCGCAGTCAGGAAGTCTCCAGCCATTTCGGCCCCGCTGGCTTCGTGGTCCTTTCTATTAAACAGATATCCCAGATCGTGGAACCAGCAGGCCGACAATACAATAAACCTGTCCTTGTCGTCGAGGTTATAGTGCGCTACAATGCGCTGAGCGTTTTCTACAACCTGTTCGGTGTGACTAAGATTGTGGTATACAAGACGAAGATCGTTATGCGACTGAAAGAGTCTGATGACGTGCAGGCGGAGCAGGTCTAATACTTGACTATATTGAGTGTTTGCCATATTAAAATACGCCGGCTGTTGCGACGTTTACGTTATAAAGATGCCTGTTTTTAGTTGAAGATACTGCACAAAAATGTAAAACTGTTAATTTGTTATTCGCCGGCGGACTACCGAATATGTTACTTTTGCAATGATGAGAAAATATTTTTGTGCGCTGGCACTTCTTTCACTGGTGTTAAACGTTGCGTTTGCCCAGTCGGCAGACCTGAAAAAGCTTGAAGACATAACAACAACCGCGATAAAAAAAGCATATGCAGCGAGCGTGCGCTGCTATGGTTTCGATACCGTTAAAAAGCAACAGAACAGCTCGCAGTTCAGTGCTGTATCGGTGAAAGATGGTTATATCCTGACGGTGGCACATGCAATAGTTCCCGGCAACACCTATAAGATCCGTTTTGCTGACGGCAGGGAAACAATAGCTGTAGCCCTTGGTGAGATTACAGATCAGGAACGTCAGGGACTTCCAGATATGGGTTTAATGAAATTGCTGGAGCCGGGAGACTGGCCGTATGCCGAGATGGGCTGGTCGTACAGTTTGAAGCGCAACGAACCCTGCATCAGCATATCCTATCCGGAAACCCTAAACTTGTTAACGCCTACAGTCAGGTTTGGCCGCATTACCAATCCGGCAGACGAATGGGGTTTCGTGGTATCTACCTGCAAGATGGAACCGGGTGATTCGGGTGGGGGTCTGTTTGACTACATGGGGCGGGTAATTGCGCTCCACAGCAGGATAGCCATGTCTGAAGATGTGAACTTTGAGGTGCCGGTAGACAAATACAGGCAGTATTGGTCGGCCCTGCTGAAGCGCGAAAGCTACAAGCAGTTTCCGGCTCAGCAGGATGAAGTGGGCAAAGACCCGGAACAGGGAAACATTCTGATATTGCCATATCTTGAAACGCTTCCAACTGAATTACAACACGTTGACAGGCGTGCCGGCGAGCGTGTTATACGTATTAGAAGTGCTGTTAATGGTTCCGAAAGATACGTTTTGGGCACGGTCTTCAATTATAAAGGGAAGACTGTTATCGTGAGCAAAAGTTCCGAAGTGGGTGATGCGCCCGAGTTGATGGGGAATGGCAAGGGCGACCAAGGATTGAGGGTTTTGAAGAGAGATCATTTTAATGATCTGGTTTTGTTGCAGGCGAAGTCTAAGATGAAAGCAGCATTTAAGCTGGATAGCCGGAAAGAAACGGACTCCTTAAGTACGGAAGATACAGGTCGCTTTCTCCTGAGCCCGATTCCTTCGGCACCTGCCAAAGTGAGTGTGATAAGCGCTTCCGGTATTTATTTACCCCGAAAGTACAGCGTTGGCTATTTCGGCGCAGGCGCAACTTTCATAGAAGAGAAAATCACCATTACCCGTTTCGGGCCGTCCAGTCCGGCAGCTAAAGTGCTGAAGCTGAAAGACCATATCACGCAAATAAACGGCGTTATAGTCAGCTTGCCTCCGCATTATGGGGCTGAACTTATGAAATACAATGCCGGTGATACCATCAGCATAGATGGGATGCGCGAAGGTGTACCTTTTCATGTAAAGGTAGGTCTCACCTCGACGCCGGCTATGAGCGATCATCCGGCCGAGCACTTTGCTGGTGGAAAAAGTCGCAGGCCCGACGGGTTCAAAGGGGTTTTTATACATGATGCTGCGCTAAGACCTGAGGAATGCGGAGGTCCGGTCCTGGATCGCGAAGGTAACTTGCAGGGCATCAATATCGCGCGGTTCAGCAGGACTGCTTCGCTTGCGGTACCCCTGGCAATAGTTAAATCATTCATCGGGATATAATGATCCTTTTTTTAATTTTGAAGCATGAACGCAGATGAATATGAGGCGGCTTTCCACGGAATAGATTTGCCAAAGGAAGTAGAGTTGTTTCCCGGAAGCTATGTGCCTGATGTGCGCTTCTTCCTTGATGCACAACTTAATTTGTTGAGACATTTGGGGACCGAGCGTCAGCGAGACGCAGTCAGATACCGCCTAAACCGCCTGCTGGAAATTATTAATGAAAATAATGAAAATTCCTGAATCCTGCTGACAAACTGTTGTCACCCGCCCTTTTTTTCTTTGCTGTGTAGAACTTAAAAACATAACATTATGAACAACACAGTAGAAGCAAACAGCACACAGGCACAGATTATCAGTTCATCAGATCTCTTGAGACATTGGCAAGGACACAGAGGCCTTACCCGCCGGGTGATTGAAGCATTTCCAGAAAAGGATTTTTTCACATTTTCCGTTGGAGGGATGAGAACCTTCTCTCAGCTTGCTTCTGAGTTATTGGCTATTGGCGCCCCGGCGATGAAAGGAATTGTAAACCGTCAGGTTGAGCCATATCAGGAACATACGGAACAACTGACCACAAAAGCCCAGTTTCTCGACAAATGGGATGAGGCAACTGAAGAAATCAATAAATACTGGGCGCAATTAAAGCCTGAAGACTTTAACGAAACCTTCAATCTGTTCGGTCAGTATGAATTTCCGATTATTCAGAACATCTTGTATTTCATCGATAACGAGATTCATCACCGCGGTCAGGGCTATGTTTATTTGCGGGCACTGGGCATAGAGCCCCCCTACTTTTGGGAAAGATAGTTATTTATGGAGGCCAGCGGATTTATTTTGGCATATATTTTTTCCATCAGTTCCAAAACGCTGTCCTTTAAACTTTCCGGTTCCAGTATTTTAGCACAATCGCCGAACATCATAAACCAGCGTGAAAATCCATTTTCTATGTGATGTGTCAAAAAGGTCATTTCAATCTGATCGCCTGTCAACTTTTCCGACACAAAACCATGGTATTTTTTCTCGTGTTCCAGATGTTTGGCGATCTTTTTATCTACCAGGATCCTGACACGGGTTGTCGGGATCTTTTCTTTATCGTTTTGCAGGTAAACCTCTAAGGGTTGATGCTGCAAGGTAAACGGCCTATCGGTAACGCGAATGGAATGTATGCGGTCGGCCCTGAACTGCCGGTAATCATTCCGGAGATGACAATACGCGAAAGTGTACCAATTGTTATTTTCATGAAAAATGCCGACCGGTTCAACAACTCTTTCCATGGGCTCCGCTGCTTCAGCCGGCATATAAAGAAGGTATACCTGTGTTTTTTCGGCGATGGCTTTAAACAATATTGAGAGCGAGTTTGGCGCCTGCTCATGGAAAAGCTTTTCGGCGGGCTGCATCAGCACGTTGGATTCAATATTGGAGATCCACTCTTTATCTGTGCTCCTTAATACGGCTTTCAATTTAAACGCAGCAGACGCATAGTGCTTCCCAAGTTCTTTATCCGTAAATTTTTGCATGAGTTTTTCGGCTGCAATAAAGCTACCGGCCTCCTCACGGGTAAACATCACGGGCGGCAGGCGATAGCCTTCAAGCAGCGAATAGCCGATTCCTGCCTCGCTGTATATGGGCACACCCGAAGCCTCCAATGTCCTGATATCCCGGTAAATGGTTCTGAGGCTTACTTCGAAGCGATCGGCCAGGTCCTGAGCCCGCACAATCTTTTTCGACTGTAACTGGATCAGAATGGCCACTATTCTGTCGAAACGTTTGGGGCTGTCGTCCATGATGATGTTCTTTTAGTCAAATATAATGGCTTCGGGCAGATATGTGATAAATTACTTCTTATCTTTGCCGCGATGCAAGCCGTTCTGTCGCTGTTCCGGTAACGGAAAAGAGGAAAGTCCGGGCAACAAAGGGCATCCCGCTTCCTAACGGGAAGAGGTTTGGGAATGAAGACCTGAATTATGGAAAGTGCCGCAGAAAATACACCGCCGATGGCCGTAAGGCACAGGTAAGGTTGAAAACGTGAGGTAAGGGCTCACGGTGCTTTTGGGCGACCAAAGGTTACGGTAAACCCCGGGAGTTGAAAGACCAAATAGGCTAACGCAGTAGGGCTGCCCGTCCGATGTTAGTGGGTAGGTCGTTTGAGGTAAATGGCAACATTTATCCTGGATAAATGGCAGAAAGTTTATCTCTGAAAAGGATGAACTACAGAACCCGGCTTACAGGCTTGCATTTTTTAAAAAAAACAAAAATTCCGATGAAAATAATATATTAGCACCGGTAAAAAGCATTAGCACACATATATGGCGAGATTGTTAATTATTGATGACGAGCGGGCGATTAGAAGTACGCTGAGGGAGATTCTGGAATACGAAAACTATGAGGTTGAGGACATTGATAACGGAATTGAAGGTCTGGAACTCATCAAAAAGAAGAAGTTTGACCTTGTGCTTTGCGACATCAAAATGAATAAAATGGATGGTATGGAGGTGCTGGAACAGGCACTTGCATATAGCCCTGACCTTCCATTCATCATGATCTCCGGTCACGGTACGGTGGAAACCGCTATTGAGGCGAGCAAGAAAGGGGCGTTTGATTTTATCTCTAAACCACCTGATCTTAACAGGTTACTGATTACGGTAAGGAATGCGCTGGACAGAGGTACTTTGGTATCGGAAACGAAGGTCCTGAAGCGTAAAGTAAGTAAAACCCGGGACATACTCGGAAACTCCGAGAACATAGCGCGGATCAAAGATACCATAGATCGCGTAGCCCCTACCGATGCGCGGGTACTGATTACCGGGGCAAACGGAAGCGGTAAAGAACTTGTTGCCCGTTGGCTGCATGAGAAATCGAACCGTGCTGATTATCCGCTTATAGAGGTTAACTGTGCTGCTATTCCTTCCGAACTTATCGAAAGTGAGTTGTTTGGCCATGAGAAAGGATCTTTTACCTCTGCAGTAAAACAGCGCATTGGGAAGTTTGAACTGGCGAATGGTGGTACGCTTTTTCTCGATGAAATCGGCGATATGAGTTTATCTGCCCAGGCCAAAGTTTTACGTGCCCTGCAGGAGCATAAAATTACCCGTGTAGGTGGCGAAAAAGAGCTGGATGTAAATGTAAGGGTGCTGGCTGCGACAAATAAGGATCTGTTAAAAGAAATTGAAGACGGCAATTTCCGGATGGACTTATATCATCGTTTAAACGTTATTAACATACATGTGCCACCGCTGAATGAGCGTGTGGAAGACATTCCTGAAATTGCCCAGAGTTTCCTTGAAGATATCTGCAGGGATTATGGTATGCCTGTTAAGAAGATCAACGAGAGTGCTATGGCGGCACTGCAGCGTCTTCCCTGGACAGGAAACGTCCGCGAGTTGCATAACATGATAGAGCGTTTGATTATTCTTAGTGATAAAACGATCACCGAGCATGATGTTATAGCCTTCGCCAATCCCGGCGGGGGAACGAATATTGGCGCTGTCCATAACGGTCACGTTCATGCTGGCGCAAATGGCAGCAGCAACGGACACGCCGTTGATTATGACAAGTTTAGCAATTTCCAGGATTATAAAGACCACGCGGAAAGGGAGTTTATCAAATTCAAGCTGGAAAAAAACAACTGGAATGTATCTAAAACCGCTGACGATATTGACATTCAGCGCAGTCACCTGTACAGCAAGATTGAGAAATTTGGTTTAAAGCGAACCGCAGAATAAATTAACCACGCTGGTTAAATATCGAACTTATCGAGCAGTTTAACCAGCGTTGCAAAATCTTTAGGATATGGCGCATCTATAGTGATATCCTTTTCATCTAAACCTTTGAATGTTAAATACCTTGCATGTAGTGCGAAGCGCTTCATAATGGGCTGCTCCTCTTCCTCCTTAGATAGGCGGTATCCTTTTTTGATAGAAGACAGAAACACAGGCGTTCCCTTATACATGTGATCGCCCACAATCGCCGCCCGCTGTGTTGCCAGGTGAATACGAATCTGGTGCATACGG